>NZ_JBFUBY010000244.1:0-6210 GCF_056405515.1 Polaromonas sp. P1_G2 | reverse complement strand
CCTTTTCTTTGGTGACTTTCTTTTGGCGAAGCAAAAGAAAGTTACTTGCTGCCGGGCAACCCCCGGCCAGCAGAATTCAGCAAGACCTCAGCACCGAGAACAAGCAGAGCCTAGAGAGAAATCGATCTAAAGCATCTCATCCGGCGCAAACGGCCCAATCACCTTCAACATCAACTTCAAACCCCAACTCGCATCAGGCTCGACCCTGGAATCCTTGAGTTGCGAGCCCTGCGGCGCGCRCCAGACCATCTGGCCTTCATCCAGTTCCACCCGGTAGGCTCCGGTGGACAGGGTCGGCTCGATCAGGCGCGTGGCTTCGGCCGAGATGGCGCGGTTGCGGATGACGATGGCGACTTCGCTGTTCTGCAGTTGGGAGCGCAGGTCCAGGTTCATGGAGCCGACCACCAGCAGCCGGTCGTCCATCACCACCACCTTGGAATGCAGGCTGGCGCGCGAGCCGCTGGTGGATCCGCCCGTGGAGCCGCCGCCTAGCGCCGAAGAGCCGAAGCTCGAGAAAGAGCCTTCCTGCTCGGCGCGCATTTCATACAGCTCTATGCCCAGGTCCAGCAGCGCCTTGCGGTAGCGCGCATAACCGACGTGTGCAGCGGGCGCATCGTTGGAGGCCAGCGAGTTGGTGAGCACGCGCACACGCACGCCGCGCTGGCGCAGGTCGGCGAACTGTTTCATCATGCGTTCGCCGGGCACGAAGTAGGGCGAGACGATGAGCAGATTGCTTTTGGCCTGCGACATCAGCTGCAGCAGGCCGTCCACCGTGGTGTCCTGGGATTCGCCGGTGGTGTCGGCGTCGGCGGCGATCTTGGAGGCCTTGTCGACCAGCAGGATGGACGGCGCCCAGGTCCAGGTCAGCAGGCGAAAGTCGGTCGAGTCGGGCAAGGCGGCGGCCGCGGCGGTGGACGCCGCGGATGCATTCGATTCGGCGATGGCGGCCTGGGTGGCGGTCGCGAGCGCCGCTGGGTCTTCCCGGTTGAGGTTAGTGGGCTGTGCGCTGGGCGGCGGCCGTTTCAGGGCCTCTATCTCCCCGGCGGTCATCAGCGACTGCACCGGATAGGCCAGCGGGTTGTTCCAGTACTGGTCAAAACTCGCGGACAGGTCGCGCGCGATGCGGCCTGCCGCGATCACGTCGATGTCCACAAAATTGGTCCCCTTGCTCTGGCCGAAATAGGTCTCGCCGAGGTTGCGGCCGCCGGTGATGGCGACGGCGTTGTCGGCGACAAAAATCTTGTTGTGCATGCGCCGCTGCAGGCGGGCGGCATCCTTGAGGTTGCTCAGAATGCGCATGACCATGGAGCCGCGGCCGCCGGGCAGGGGGTTGAACAGCCGCAGCTCGAAGTTTTTCTCGAAGGCAAGCTTGAGCACCTGGGCGTTCTTGCCCGAAGTGTTGAAGTCGTCCAGCAGGATGCGGATGCGCACGCCTCGGCCGGCTGCTTCGCGCAGGGCCTCGAACATGCGTTCGGTGGTGTCGTCGGCAAAGATCGCGTAGTACTGGATGTCCAGGGTTTTCTGCGCGGCCTTGATCAAGGTCATGCGGCTGGTGAATGCCAGTTCGGCATCGCCGACCAGCGCGAAACCGGAATCGTTGCGGGTGCCGGCTTTGGCGGCGCGGGCGGCGACCAGCGCGCCCAGCCGGGTTTCCGAAGGATTGGCCAGGGCGGTGGACACGGGCCGCTCAACTTCGCTAGGCAGTGAGGCGCATCCGGTGATCCACAGGCTCAGGAACAGCAGGAGCAGCCAGCGCGAGCTCCCCGCGGAACGAAAAACCGGGGAGTAAGAAGGCGTGCGGCCGGCGGCAACAGGTGTCAGCATGATGCTGGTCACTGTAGCGTAAGCAGGTGTATTCACGCCCTGTGAAATCGGCGTTTCCGCCCACTCTTTCTGTAGGCGCCCGGCTCGACAGCGCGGCCGGGTGCCTGCGGATCCAGCCTGGCCCTGAATCAGGAGGAGAGGGTTTCCCAGCGCTGCAGCGCGGCCATCAGCTCTTCCTCAATCTTGCTGTTGCGCGCATTGAGTTCGGCCGCCCGCTTGGCGTTGGTGGTGTAAAGCGTGCCGTCGTACAACTCCTGCTCGATCGCTTTCTGCTGCGACTCCAGCTGCTGGATCAGCGCCGGCAGGCCGTCGAGTTCGCGCTGCTCCTTGTAGCTGAGCTTCTTTTTGGCGGAGGCCTCGGGTGCACCGCCATCCTTTTTCGGCTCGCTGCCGGTTTTAGCGGAAGGCTTGGGGATGGACGCCGCGGGCTTGGCGCTGCCGGTGATCTGGGCTGCGCGTTTGGACTGAGTGATCCAGTCGGTCACGCCGCCTTCATATTCGCGCCAGAAACCCGGGTTCTCGGGTGTGCCCTCATAAGCAATGGTGCTGGTGACCACGTTGTCGAGGAAACGCCTGTCATGGCTGACCAGGAAGACCGTGCCTTCGTAGTTCTGCAGCAGGTCTTCCAGCAGCTCCAGCGTGTCGATGTCCAGGTCGTTGGTCGGCTCGTCCAGCACCAGCACGTTGGCCGGCCGCGCGAACAGGCGCGCCAGCAGCAGCCGGTTGCGCTCGCCGCCCGAGAGGGTGCGCACCGGTGAATTGGCGCGCGCGGGCGAGAACAAAAAATCGGTCAGGTAGCTCTTGACGTGTTTTTTCGCGCCGTTGATCTCTACCCATTCGCTGCCGGGGCTAATGAAGTCTTCGAGTGTGGCGTCCAGGTCCAGGCTGTCGCGCATCTGGTCGAAATAGGCAACCTGCAGGTTGGCGCCCCGGCGGATTTTGCCGGGTGGATTCGTCACATCGGGCTGCAGCTCGCCCAGGATGAGCTTGAGCAGCGTGGTCTTGCCGGCGCCGTTGGGGCCCAGCAGGCCGACCTTGTCGCCGCGCAGCAAGGTGCCGGTGAATTTGTTGACGATGATTTTCTCGCTGCCCGGGTGGCCGAAGCTTTTGCTCACGTCGGTGAGCTCGGCGACGATCTTGCCGCTTTTCTCGCCGCTGGAGACGTCGAGGTTGACGCGGCCGACGGCATCGCGCCGCGCCGCGCGGTTGTCGCGCAGTGCCTCGAGGCGGCCGATGCGGGCCACGCTGCGGGTGCGGCGCGCTTCCACGCCCTTGCGGATCCAGATTTCTTCCTGCGCCAGCAGCTTGTCGGCTTTGGCGTTGATGACGGCTTCCTGCGCCATCTGCTCTTCTTTTTGCACCAGGTACTGGGCGAAGTTGCCGGGATAGCTATTCAGCTTGCCGCGGTCCAGTTCGACGATGACGGTGGCGACCTGGTCCAGGAAGGCCCGGTCGTGGGTGATGGTAATGATGCTGCCGTTGAAATTGACCAGCAATTCCTCCAGCCAGGCGATGGAGTCCAGGTCCAGGTGGTTGGTCGGCTCGTCGAGCAGCAGCACGTCGGGCTTGGCGACCAGCGCCTGGGCCAGGGCCACGCGTTTTTTGGTGCCGCCCGACAGCGAGCCGACGATGGCGTCCTTGTCGAGGTGCAGGCGGTGCAGGGTTTCCTCGACGCGCTGCTCCCAGGTCCAGCCGTCCAGCGCCTCGATTTCCGATTGCAGGGCGTCCAGGTCGGTGTTTTCGTCGGCCGCCAGGTACTGCTCGACCACGTGACGGGTGCGGGCCAGGCCCGCGCTGGCCGCGATGAAGACGGTGGCATGCGGATCCAGGCTGGGCTCCTGCGGCACGTAGGCGATGCGCAGGTTTTGCTGCAGCTGCAGGGTGCCGTCATCGGGTTTTTCGAGGCCGGCGAGGATTTTGAGCAGGGACGACTTGCCGGTGCCGTTGCGGCCGATCAGGCCTATGCGCTGGTTGCTCTCGAGGGAAAAATCTGCGTGGTCCAGCAGTGCGACGTGCCCAAAAGCGAGTTGGGCGTCCAGTAAGGTAATAAGTGCCATAAGGGGGCAGATTATYCGCCGCCTCTGTGACCACAGGCATTTCCCCGGCGCGGCAAGGCCATCCGGCAGGTGCCGGGCCGGCGCGTGGCAAGCCTGCAACGACGGTGGTGGCGCTGCCCTATCGCCTGCCGGGGCTCGTCTATATAGTCTTCATTCCGGCGACGCATCGCTGAGGGAGATTTCGTGGAACTGCAAATCAATGGCCGGCTCGTCCAGGCGGACGCCGATGCCGGTATGCCGCTGCTATGGCTGCTGCGCGACGTGCTGAACATGACCGGCACCAAATTCGGTTGCGGCGTGGCGGCTTGCGGGGCCTGCACGGTGCGGGTCGACGGCCAGGCGGTACGGTCCTGCGTGATGCCGGTGTCCGCCGTGCTGGGTAAGCGCATCCAGACCATTGAGGCGCTGGGGACGCCGGAAAAACCCCATGCCCTGCAGCTGGCCTGGATCGCCGAGCAGGTGCCGCAATGCGGCTACTGCCAATCGGGCATGTTGATGGCCGCCGCCGCCCTGCTCGACAAAACCCCCAGGCCGACGGACGCCGACATCGACGCGGCCATGACCAATATCTGCCGCTGCGGCACCTACCAGCGCATCCGCGTGGCCATCAAGCGGGCCGCCGGCATGGCGCCCGACGGCGCCGTGAGGAAAGCGAAGGCATGAAACGGCGAACCTGGCTGTTCAGCGCGGCGGGCGCGGCGGGCGCGCTGCTGGTCGGCTGGGGCATGTTGCCGGCGCGCTCCCGCCTGGGCAGCGCGGCACACCCCTGGCCGGCCGGCGCCGCGCCCGACCTTAGCGGCGTGGTGTTCAACGGCTGGATCAAGATACGGGCCGATGGCGGCGTGGTGCTGGCCATGCCGCGCAGCGAAATGGGGCAGGGTGTGCACACCGCGTTGGCCATGCTGGTGGCCGAGGAGCTGGATGTGCCGCTGGCGCGGGTCAGCTTGGAGCAGGCCGGCGCCGACGCGATTTACGGCAATGTCGCCATGCTGGTTGGCAGCCTGCCCTTCCATCCGCTGGAAGTGGACGACTATGCCGCGGAAGGCGCGCCCCGGGTGCGCCCCACCAAGGTCAGGCTTGGCGAATGGATGGTGGGCAAGCTGGCCCGCGAACTAGGCATCAACGCAACGGGCGCATCGTCCAGCGTGGCCGACGCCTGGGAGGTGCTGCGCACGGCCGCGGCCACCGCCCGAGCCTCGCTGCTGGGGGCGGCATCGCTGGACTGGAAGCTGCCGGTGGACGAACTCAGCATCAGCAAGGGGGTGATTTCCCATCCCTCGGGCCCTTCGGCCCACTATGGGGAACTGGCGAAGTTCGCCGCGGCAACGCCGCCGGGCGAAGTGAATCTCAAAAGCCGCAAGGACTGGAAGTTGATTGGGCGCAGCGCCCCGCGCCCGGACCTGCCCGCCAAGGTCAACGGTACGGCGGTGTTCGGCCTGGACATGCGGCTGCCGGGCATGCTGTACGCAGCGGTACGGCTTTGCCCCATGCTGGGCGGTTCGGCAGGCGCCATCCGTGCCAATGTGGCGCTGGCCGCACCCGGCGTGGAGCGTCTCGTGCGCCTGCCGGGGTATGCGGGCTCCACCGCCGGCTTTGCCGTGGTTGGCAAAACATGGTGGCAGGCGCAGCAGGCGGCCCTGGCCGTGCCGGTGGACTGGCAGCAGCGCCCGGCCGGCGGGCTGGACAGCGGCCGGATCGGCAAGGCGCTGGAAGCCGCGCTGGACCGGGAAGAAGGCTATGTCTTTTATGAAAAGGGCGACGCCGGGAAGGCTGAAGCGGCGGCTGCACGCAAGATTGAGGCGCTGTACGGTGCGCCCTACCTGGCGCATGCCACGCTTGAGCCCATGAACTGCACCGCGCAGGTCAAGGACGGCAAGGTCTGGCTGTGGGCGCCCACGCAGGTGCCGCAAATGGCGGTGGCCATTGCCGCCCGGGTGGCGCGCGTAGCGCCCGAAGACGTCCATATCACTGTGACCCTGCTGGGCGGCGGCTTTGGCCGCAGGCTGGAAGTGGATTGCGTGGCGCAGGCTGTGCGGGTGGCCCTGGAGTGCGGGGGGCGGCCGGTGCAGCTGATCTGGTCGCGTGAGGAGGACACCACGCACGACTTCTACCGGCCCATGCAGCGGGCCAGGCTCACCGCGGCGCTGGATGCCGCCGGCAAGGTCAGCAGCCTGCGCGTCAGGTCGGCAGGGGATGCCATCACCCCGCGATGGATGGAGCGCAACCTGCCAGCTCTGGCCGCGCCGGTGGAGACGCCCGATAAAAGCGCCGCCGAGGGCTTGTTCGACCTGCCCTACGGCTTTGCCAACCAGAAGATGTCGCATGTGGC
>NZ_JBFUBY010000243.1:0-6263 GCF_056405515.1 Polaromonas sp. P1_G2 | reverse complement strand
CGAGACCCCGCCTGAACCGAGCACCGCAGGTTGCCCGTAGCGAAGCGAAGGGACGCAGCAACCAGGGTCGCCTTTTCTTTTGCTTACTTTTCTTTTGGCGAAGCAAAAGAAAAGTGAGTAGCCGCCGGGCTACCCCCGGCCAGCAGAACGTAAAAGAGAGCACAGAGGAAGCGCACTCGCCGGAGCAAGACCCGGCCCACCCTTATCTTGGTAAAAACAACAACCAATAAATCAACAACAAATTCACCACAACACTAACCGCCAACAACAACCTCCACAACATCACCGGATCCCGCTCAATCAAGGGCGTCCCCTGCGGCGCGGTGAGCGGCCGCGAAGCACCCCGCTCCAGCGCCAGCAACAGCTCCTCGGCGGTTTCGAAGCGCCGGCGCTTGTCGCGCGCGACGGCCTTGAGCACCACGTGGTCCAGCCAGATCGGCACTTCGGGGTTGATGCGGCTGGGCGCGACGGGGTCGCGGTAATAGCGGCCGGCCTGGTAAGGCAGCACCTCGCCATAGGGCAGGCGGGTGGTCAGCAGCTGGTACAGGGTGACGCCCAGCGCGAACAAATCGCTTTGCGCGTCTGGCAGTTCCTCGGGGCCGTCAGCAGCGGCGGCGCTGAAGCCCCATTGCTCGGGGTTGATGAAACTGGGCGTGCCGGCGTGCAGCTTGCGCATGGCTTCGGGTTCGCGCCCGCTGAGCGCCACGCCCAGGTCCAGCAGGCGCAGCACGCCGTCTTCGCCCTGGTGCAGATTGGCGGGCTTGATGTCGCGGTGGATCACGCACTGGCGGTGCAGCCTTCCCAGTGCGCGCGCCGCCTGGGTGGCCACGCCCAGCACCTGCTCGACGCTGAATTTATGCCGGCGGTCCAGCTGCTGCTGCAGTGTCTCGCCGCTGTGCCAGTCATACAGCAGGTAAAACGCGCTACGTTCCTGGCCGTTCGGCAGGCGGTCGTGAAGGTTGACCAGGTGCGCCGCCGCCCTGCCCGACTGCATGCGCAGGGCCAGCCAGGCTTCGTGGGCCAGCATGGCGCGTTCTTCTTCGTCGTGCGAGCGGGCGGGGTTCAGGGTCTTGAGGGCATACAGCACCCGCGTGGCGGGGTCGCGCACCTGGTAGAGCACATTGATGCCGTTGTCGGCCACCGGGGCCGTCACAGCCAGGCCGTCCATCACGTCGCCCACCTTCAGGCGCGGCGGAATGGGCAGCGTCTGCGCGATGCGGGTCACGTCCTGCAGCGTGGCATCCAGCAGGCCTCGCACACGAACCACCACGGCCGTCACGTTGTCGTCGCTGCCGGCGGCCAGGGAGGCGTCCACCAGGCCCTGGCTGGCCACCTGGGCGCCGCCGGCCTCCTGGAGGCCGGCGAAATCCTTCAGCCGCGCATCGCGCAGCACGCCGTGCACACCGTCGGTGACGAGGACGAACACATCGCCCACCTGCAGGTCGCCCTGCATGTAGTCGACCACCACATGGTCTTCAGCGCCCACGGAACGCAGCAGCTGGTGCTTGAAATCGGGATGGTTGACGGCGTGGTCGTGCGTGAGCTGCTGCAGCGTGCCGCCGCGCAACAGATAGGCCCGCGAATCGCCCACGTGCGCCAGGGTGTAGGACTGCCCGCGCAGCACCAGCGCCGTGAGGGTGGTCAGGCCCATGGCCGGCTGGCGCCGGCGGTTGATGCCGGCCAGCCAGGCATTCTGCGCGCCGATGATGCGGTCCAGGGCCACGGTGGTGTCCCAGGTCTCGGGCGTGCCGTAATAGTCGCGGACCAGGCTGGTGACGGTAGTTTGCGCCGCCTCGCGGCCCATGCCGCCGGTGCTCACGCCGTCGGCAATCGCGACGATGGAGCCCATGCCCTCATAGCCGGGCTCGGGCAGCATGGCCGCGCAGAAATCCTCGTTGCTGCTTTTGCGGCCTGCGAGGGTTGCAAAGCCAATGTCCAGATCAAATGCCATGCACCAATGTAAGCAAGTTCAATGCCCGATATTGGTGCATTGCAGCAATGCACTGTTCCGGGGGCAGGGCCGTTAAGGGACTAGCTAGCCCACCAGCATCTGCATGCTGCGCTCGTACTGCACCGAAAGCTGCTCAAAGACGTCGAGCAGTTCTTCACTGGCGATGGCCAGCCCTTCAAGGCGCCTGGCATCTTTGCCTTTGGCGATGCTTGCGGCGCCTGCGCGCATCTGCGTCCAACCCGCAGCCGCCTTGTCGAGCGACGCACGAATCTCTTTGCTGGTCAGCGGGATGTCGTTGAGGTACTGCAGCGCCTTCTCGAATGCCGCCTGCGACTCGGCCATGCCCGCCTCACTGCGCTGCGAGACGGCCACGCCGCCCAAGGCCTGGAGCAGCGCGTATTTCGCGAAACGCTGGCTCAGCATGCGCTGGCGCCCGGCCAGGTTGAGCATTTGCAGCGGCGGCATGGCGCCGGCGTTTTCCAGGCTGCCGGTCATGCGTTCGGCTTCCTGCAGCAGCAGTTCGGCCAGCTCATCCAGGTGTGCCATCTCGCCGGCGGCCGGGCTCCCCTGCAGGGCAGGCTTCAGGCGGGTCCAGGTCACCGTGACCTGCCCGAGCAAGTCGCCAAAAGTGGGCTGCGACAGGCTTTTGCCGAGGGCGGCGATGTTGGCGTCGATGCGCAGCACCGATTCCTTCAGCAGCTCTGTCACGCGTTCGGCCTGCACCCCCGCCAGCCGCAGCAGGGCCAGCTTGACCAGGCGCTGCGACAACATGCGCAGCTGGCCGGAGCGGTTGACGTCTTCGGCGAAGCGCGCCGAATGGATGATGTGCTGCGACACCTGGCCCAGGCGCTGGTTGGTGTGCATGGAGGCGGTCCGCAGGATCTGGAAGGCGTCGTCGTCGGACACCTGGCGGGCTCGCATCAGGATGCCTTTGGCGCGGTCCACCACCTTGCGCTCTTCCAGCCGGCTGGCGACATCCTTGATCTGCCCCTGCAGGGCCTGCTCGCGCTGAAAGCGTGCCTGGGCCAGGTGGATCAAGGGCCGCAGGCGCTGCGGGCCGTAGCCGTTGACCACATAGGCATGAACACCCACTTCCAGGGCGCGCGTGATCCTGGCGGCGTCGCTGTCGGTGGTCAACACGATCACCGGGCACGGGGCGGTGTCACTGACCACCTGCAGCAGCCTGAACAGGTCTTCGCCCGGCAGCGCATCGTGGCAAATCACCACATCGGGTGCCTGGCGCAACACCTCTTGCACCAGTTTGCTGCGCTCGCTGACGACCGCCAGGACCTGGATGCCGGCCGCTTCCAGGTCAGCTACCAGCGGATTGCCGCCGGCGGGGCCGTTGAGGTGTACCAATGCGGAAGTCATACAAATCAATAGGTTGAGAGGGAAAACAGGGTAAATCAGAACGCAAGTCGCGGGCCATGCGCCGGTTGCATCCGGCGGCGCGCATCGCAGGCCAATGATATGGCACAAGTTTTGCATTAGCCATTGCGGGCGTAACGACGCGCCCGACCTTAGCGAATGCACTGCGGGTCCTGCGTACAACGACGTACGTAATGGTGTGCCTCATACCGGGTTTTAAGCCCGGGTCCCTGTTTGACCGGGAGAGAGCATCATGAATTTCACCTTGTTTCCGACAAGCCGGACCGGCTTGAAAGCCTTGAAGACAGGCCACTGGATGCGTGCGTGCGCGAGTTGCGCTACACGGCCGTGGCATGACGTTTGCACCTGCAACCTTTGAATCCCTGGAGTAGCCCCATGAAAAAATCAAAACTGGTGATGGTCGGAAACGGCATGGCCGGCGTGCGCACCCTGGAAGAATTGCTCAAGGTCGCCCCCGACCTGTATGACATCAGCGTCTTCGGCGCCGAGCCCCATCCCAATTACAACCGCATCCTGCTGTCGCCCGTGCTGGCCGGTGAACAGACGCTGGACGAGATCGTCCTGAACCCCTGGGACTGGTACAAAGACAACCACATCACGCTGCATGCCGGCAAAAAAGTGGTGGAAATCGACCGCGTCAAGCGCGTGGTGCGCGCCGAGGACGGCACCGAAGAGGAATACGACCGCCTGCTGATGTGCACCGGCTCCAACCCCTTCATCCTGCCGGTGCCGGGCAAGGACCTGCAGGGCGTGATCGCCTACCGCGACATCGCCGACACCAACGCCATGATCGACGCGGCGAAGAAATACAAAAAAGCCGTCGTCATCGGCGGCGGCCTGCTGGGCCTGGAAGCGGCAAACGGCCTGATGCTGCGCGGCATGGAGGTCACCGTGGTGCACGTGATGCCCTGGCTGATGGAGCGCCAGCTCGACGACGTGGCGGGCAAGCTGCTGCAGAAATCGCTGGAAGACCGAGGCCTCAAATTCCTGATCGGCGCGCAGACCCAGGAGCTCACCGGCAACGACGAAGGCCGCGTGAAGTCCATCAAGTTCAAGGACGGCAGCGAAGTGGCCACCGACCTCGTGGTCATGGCGGTGGGCATACGCCCCAACACCCAGCTGGCCGAGTCCATGCGCCTGCACTGCAACAAGGGCATCGTCGTCAACGACACCATGCAGACCGTCACCGACGCGCGCATCTACTCGGTGGGCGAATGCGCGGCGCACCGCGGCATCGCCTACGGCCTGGTCGCGCCGCTGTTTGAGCAGGCCAAGGTGGCGGCCAACCACCTGGCGCAGTTCGGCATAGGCCGCTACTCGGGTTCGCTGACCTCCACCAAGCTCAAGGTCACCGGCATAGACCTGTTCAGCGCCGGCGAATTCATGGGCGGCGACGGCGCCGAGGAAATCGTGATGAGCGATCCCTTCGGCGGCGTCTACAAAAAGCTGGTGATCAAGGACGACAAGCTGGTCGGCGCCTGCCTCTACGGCGACACCGTGGACGGCAGTTACTACTTCAAGCTGCTGCGCGACGGCCGCAGCGTGGCCGACATCCGCGACAAGCTGATCTTCGGCGAGTCCAATCTCGGCGATGCCGGCCACGAAGGCCAGAACAAGGCCGCGCTGATGTCCGACGACGCGGAAGTCTGCGGCTGCAACGGCGTCAACAAGGGCGCGATCTGCAAGGCCATCAAGGAAAAAGGCCTGTTCACGCTCGACGAGGTGCGCAAGCACACCAAGGCCAGCGCTTCCTGCGGCTCCTGCACCGGCCTGGTCGAGCAGATCCTGATGTTCACGGCCGGCGGCGACTACTCGGCCACGCCCAAGCTCAAGGCCATGTGCGGCTGCACGGACCACGGCCACCAGGCGGTGCGTGACGCCATCCGGGCCAACAAGCTGCTCAGCATTTCGGACACTTTCAAGTTCATGGAATGGAAGACGCCCAACGGCTGCGCCACCTGCCGCCCTGCCGTCAACTACTACCTGATCAGCACCTGGCCCAAACAGGCCAAGGACGATCCGCAAAGCCGTTTCATCAACGAACGCAGCCACGCCAAYATCCAGAAGGACGGCACCTAYWSCGTCRTSCCGCGCATGTGGGGCGGCGAGACCACGGCCAGCGAACTGCGCCGCATCGCCGACGCGGTGGACAAGTACAAGATCCCGACCGTCAAGGTCACGGGCGGCCAGCGCATCGACCTGCTGGGCGTGAAGAAAGAAGACCTGCAAAACGTCTGGAAAGACATCGGCATGCCCTCAGGCCACGCTTACGCCAAGGCCCTGCGCACGGTGAAGACTTGCGTGGGCAGCGAATGGTGCCGCATGGGCACCCAGGACAGCACGCAAATGGGCAAGGACCTGGAACGCGCGATGTGGCGCATGTACGCGCCGCACAAGGTCAAGTTCGCCGTCAGCGGTTGCCCGCGCAACTGCGCCGAATCCGGCATCAAGGACGTCGGCATCATCGGCGTCGATTCGGGCTGGGAGATGTACATCGCCGGCAACGGCGGCATCAAGACGGAAGTCGCCCACTTCTTCACCAAGCTCAAGACCGCTGCCGAGGTGCTCGAGTACACCGGCGCCTTCTGCGAGCTCTACCGCCAGGAAGGCTGGTACCTGGAGCGCACGGTGCACTATGTGAACCGCGTGGGCCTGGACTATGTGAAGAAAAAAATCCTGGAAGACCACGAAGGCCGCAAGGCGCTGTGGGAGCAGCTGCAGTTCGCGCTCGACGGTGAACCGGATCCCTGGTTCGACCTGAAAGAAGCGTCCGTGGACACCCGCCAGTTTGAAAAACTCGCTCCCGCCTGACCGCTTCATCGCTTGCTCGCCCAAAGCCCGAATTGAGAGATCACTATGTCTGAATGGAAAAAAATCTGCCTGGTCACCGACATCCCGGTGCTCGGCTCGCGCCGTGTTTCAC
>NZ_JBFUBY010000242.1:0-6835 GCF_056405515.1 Polaromonas sp. P1_G2 | reverse complement strand
TTGCAGGAGGTGGTCAGCCTCGGCTTTTACCGGGGCATCATGAACATGCTGGCGGAAATAGAGCGGCGGCAGCCGGACACCGCCGCGTTTGTCGACGACATGCGGGTGCTGGCGCGGCAATTCCAGTTCGAGGCCATGGGCCGCCAGCTCGCCAACCAGGAGGCCAGCCATGAGCCGCGTGCTTGAAGATTCCTCCGTGCTCAACCGCAGCCTGGACCGCACGCTGGACCGGGCCAACAGCGACGTCGTGCTGATCGTGGACGACGTGCCCGACAACCTGTCGGTGTTGCACGACGCCCTCGATGAATCCGGTTATACCGTGCTGGTGGCCACCAGCGGCGAGGCCGCGCTGCAGCGCGCGCTGCAGGCCAGGCCCGACATCGTGTTGCTGGACGCCATGATGCCCGGCATGGATGGCTTTGAAGTCGCCAAGCGCCTCAAGGCCATGGCCGAGACCACCCACATCCCCATCATCTTCATGACCGGCCTCACCGAGACCGAGCACCTGGTGGCCGCGCTGGAAGCCGGCGGCGTGGACTATGTGACCAAGCCCATCAAGCCCAAGGAGGTGATGGCGCGCATGGGCGTGCACCTGCAGGGCGCTCGCCGCGCCCGCCCGGCGGCGCGCCAGGCCGGCCCGGCGCGCAACGCACTGGACGCCTTCGGTTATGCCAGCATCACGGTGCGCATGGGCGGCACCGCCGACGGCCGGCTGGTCTGGCAGACGCCGCTGGCGCGCGAACTCCTGATGCGCTACTACGGCACCTCGGCGCCGCAGACGCCCGAGCCCGTGCTGGACTGGCTGCGCAGCCACATGGCGGACGCGGAACGGCAGGTCGAGCCGCCGCGCCTGGCGGTGGAGCAGGGGCCGCGCCGGCTGACCTTCCGGCTGCACCGGCAGACCGGTGACGGCGAAGGCGGGGTTGGAGGGGGGACCGTCAGCGGCGACTGGCTGATCGTGATGCGCGAGATCTCCGACGATGCGGTGGTGGAGGCCATGAGCCTGAGCTTCAAGCTCACGGCCCGCGAGGCCGAAGTGCTGTATTGGGTGGTCAAGGGCAAGACTAACCGCGACATCGGCGACATCCTGGGCTCCAGCCCAGCCACCGTGAAGAAGCACCTGGAGCGCGTCTACGCCAAGCTGGGCGTGGAAACCCGTACCGCCGCAGCGGGCATGGCCATGAACCGGATCCGGCAGCTGCATCCGCAGTTTGAAGGCTAGGGATATGGCCCCCACGGTCGCTCACTTCGTGTAGCTCCCTGCCCCCCGAGGGGGCCGCTGCGCCTGCGGTCTGGCAAAGCCAGTCCCGCGGCCCCGGCTTGCAGGGAAGAGGGGCGGGCCTTGCGCTGTACCGGGCTTTATGCAGCTTTATGTGTCAGCGGTTATAATGAGAGCTTCGGTAAAGCATCAGCTTTTTTCATCGAAGCCTTTTCCCAACAGGTTTCCTTCTCAATTGCGGCGCTTCCCAGAGCCCGAATCCACAGTGTTTTCAGTGCCCATACAGCCCTGAACCCTCTCAGCACTGTTCCGTTTTTCCGGCGAGCACTATTCCCGACAGTGCCCACGCATGGCTCAACCAGCCCAGCCCCTGCCAAGGGCCAGGTGGGTGGACACCGAACACCCGCCGGCTTGCTCGCAAGCCGATTCTCCTTATTTATCAAGCCGGGACACATACCCGGCATGGACTTTTTATGAACGTAGATCACACCAAAATCGCGGTGGGCAAGTACCTTGTCTCACCACTGGCCAAACAGCAAGGCGAAGGCTACGCTGCATCGGTCTCCATCCGCTCAGGCCGCGGCAGCGCCACGCACGACCGCGTGCTGCGCTTCAGCGGCCTCTTCGACAGCGCGGCCGCGGCCGTGCATTACGCGACCGAACACGCCCTGCGCTGGATCAACGAGCGCTCGACGCCCGCCTGCGCCTGAGGCCTTGCCCGCCGCAACAGACATCACCGACAATTTTTTCAATTCCCTAGGAGTTACATCATGGCCAAAGAAGAACTGATTGAAATGCATGGACTGGTCGACGAAGTGTTGCCGGATTCGCGCTTTCGCGTCACGCTCGACAACGGCCACAAGCTTGTGGCTTACACCTCGGGCAAGATGCGCAAGAACCACATCCGCATCCTTGCCGGCGACCAGGTGTCGCTGGAGCTCTCGCCCTACGACCTGAGCAAGGGCCGGATCACCTTCCGCCACATCGCAGGCCGTGGCCCAGGCCCGGCGCCGCGCCAGGCCCGTTAAACCGGCGGCTAGCCGCGCTACAAAGCACAAAGCCCGGCAGGTGGAGATTTCTCTCCACCTGCCGGGCTTTGTCATTTTTCAGCGGTGCGTCAGTGGCGGCCGGCCGCCATGTGCTCGGTCTTTTTATCGAGCAGCACCTCGGGTTCCTGTGCCTCGACCCAGTTCTCGTTGTCGAGCCCGGCCTTGAGCCTGTCGGTGTCCAGCTCGTTGGTCCATTTGGCCACTACCAGCGTGGCCACGCCGTTGCCGATCAGGTTGGTCAGCGCCCGCGCTTCCGACATGAAGCGGTCTATGCCCAGGATCAGCGCCAGTCCGGCCACGGGCACGGTGCCCACGGCCGACAGCGTGGCGGCCAGCACGATGAAACCGCTGCCGGTGATGCCGGCCGCCCCCTTGGACGTCAGCAGCAGCACCGCCAGCAGCGTGAGCTCCTGCGTGAGCGTCATCGGCGTGTTGGTGGCCTGCGCGATGAACACCGCCGCCATCGTGAGGTAGATGGACGTGCCGTCCAGGTTGAAGGAATAGCCGGTCGGGATCACCAGGCCCACGGTGGTCTTTTTCGCGCCGAGGTTCTCCATCTTTTCCATCATGCGCGGCAGCACGGACTCGGATGAAGAAGTGCCCAGCACGATCAGCAGTTCTTCCTTGATGTACTTGATGAACTTCCAGATGCTGAAGCCATGGATGCGCGCGATGGTCCCCAGCACCACGAAGATGAAGATTAGGCAGGTCGCATAGAAAGCGGCCATCAGCTTGCCAAGCGACACCAGGCTGTCCACGCCGTACGCGCCTATGGTGAAGGCCATGGCGCCGAAGGCGCCTATGGGCGCCACCTTCATGATGAAGCCGACGATGGTGAACAGCACGTGCGAGGCTTTCTCGACGAAATCGAACACCAGCGTGCCGCGCCCGCCGAAGCGGTGCAGGGCGAASCCGAACATCACCGCGATCAGCAGCACCTGCAGGATTTCGCCCTTGGCGAAGGCGTCCACCACGGTGGTCGGGATGATGTTCAGGATGAAGTCGGTCGTGCCGACCATCTTCCCGGGGCCGGTATAGGCCGCGATGGCCTTGGTGTCCAGTGTGGAGACGTCGACATTCATGCCCTGGCCCGGCTTGAACACGTTGACCAGGACCAGCCCGATGATCAGCGCGAAGGTGCTGACGACTTCAAAGTACAGCAGCGCCAGGCCGCCGGTCTTGCCGACCTTCTTCATGTCCTCCATGCCGGCGATGCCGATCACGACGGTGCAGAAGATGATGGGCGCGATCATCATCTTGATGAGCTTGATGAAGCCATCGCCCAGCGGCTTCATGTGTTTGCCGGCCTCGGGGTAAAAATGCCCGAGCAGCACACCGGCGATCACAGCGCAGATCACCTGGAAGTAGAGTGATTTGTAAAGGGGCGGCTTGCGGCGTGTTGTCTCTGTTGTGCTTGTTGTCATGGCCGGAGCGCATCAGGCTGTGCGCGGTGATGATCGGACTGCCCAATATAGCCCTGCCATGCGATTTGTCCAATGTGGGAAACCACAGATCACAAACCTTTACGCGGCCCCGGCGGCAGCGGGAAAAACCGTTCAGCCGGCCGTGCCGCCGCTGCCTTGGGCCGGCGGGCGCGCCATCCAGGCGATCAGCGAGGAGCGCATGGCTTCCTCCACCGACATGTCTATGGGCTGCACCCAGTCGGCCGGCACGAAGACCGTGTAGCCGCCGATCATGTAGCCCATGGGCAGGTAGACCGCCACGCGCTCGCCGGGCAGGAAACCGGCGGGCAGGTCGGCGAAGCTGCGGCGCGTGATCAAACCCACGATTTCCATCGCATGGCCCGGCATACGCAGGATCACCACGCTTTGCTCGCCCTGTTTGCCCGAAGGCGAAAAGTAATCAGCAAAGCTCTTGAGCGAGGAATAGATGCTTTTGACGACCGGCAGGTTGGTGAAGGGCATTTCTGCGAAAGACAGCAGCTTGCGCACACTTTGCTTGGACACCAGGTAGCCGATCACCAGGATGCTGAGCACGCCGAACACCAGGCCCAGGCCTGGAATGTAGAAGCTGCCGATCAGGGGCCGCAGAATCCACAGCGCCGCAGTTTCCATCCAGGCCAGGAAGATATACAGCAGGTAGACCGTCAAGGCCACCGGCAGGATGGTGATGAGGCCGCGAAAGAAATATTTGTAAAGGCTTTTCATGGGTTCTTTATTCGTGCCGCCCCGCAACATGCGGGCCTGGCGATGCCTGCAATATAACCATTTCAGTTGACGCTTCCGCCGTCCGGCGCCTGTCGGCCTTCTCCTACATTTTTCGGGTACTAATCACCGCAGCCTGTCATATTTCCATGCTTAAACTGGCGGCATTGCAAATAACCAAACATGGAACCCGACGTGGCTGCAGAAATGAAACCGGACACAGGCCCGCATGCCTTTGCCGCTTCGTTTTTTTTATCGCCATCGCCATCGTTCCCGCCGTTGTCAGCCATTGCGCTGAAAGTTACGTTTGCATCCCTTGATATTTTTTTGCCGCGCTCCAAGCTGCGCTGCAAGGCCACGTCCGGCCTGCCCGGATATTTTTGGAGGATTCCTGTTTCATGAGCCATTCCACACTGGTCAAAGCACAACTCAAAGCTCCCTTGCGTTCCCTGGCCCTTACCGTCGAGGAGCCCACGCCCGGCGAATTCTGCTGGCGCATTCTTGAAAGCCACCAGGACCCGCGGGTGTTTGAATCCGTCTCCTGTTCCGACATCACCTTTGAAGCCTACGACACGGCCCTTGCCACCGGCTACGGCGAACTGCAACGCCTGGTCGGCCCGGACCTCCAGTACGGGCCGCGCAGCGAGAACGACCTGCAAGTCGACCTCTTCGCCGCGGCCGCGCCCAACTCCGCTTCAAGCGGCCCCGACAAGCGCGCCGCCATTAACGGCCACCTCAAGCCGGGCGCGGTGCCGGCATGAAGCGCGACCTGGAGGCCGACTATGCGCGCCTGCGCGCGCAGCTGCAAGCCTTGCAGGCCGCACCGGTCAAGGATTTCGCGAAGATAGACCAGCTCATTGAAGCGCTTGAGAAACTTCAACTCGCCATCAAGGCGGAGCACGGCATCCAGGGCAACAATCCCCTTGAATGAGGGGCTCCAGGGTGGCGCCCTCTTGCCGGCCGCATGCATCAGCCCGTGAGCCTCGTAGCATTTTGTGACCTCGCTTGTCCTACACCTCGCGCTGTAGCAGGCCGACGAAACCCACCCCGCTCCTCGCCGTAAATTGAACCTAGCTGGCAATCAGGCCAGCGATTTACCAACCCGATTGCCCGTGATGGGCATGACCTTAGGAGTACACCATGAGAGCATCGAAACCCCTGGCTTCCGTCGTCGCCGCAGCCGCGGTGGTTGGCGCTATCGGCCTGGCCTATGCCCAGGACACCAGCACCACGACGCCTGCCACGCCGGCAGACCAGACCATGCAAAACCAGGGCAGCACAACCACCCCCAGCACGCCCTCGACCAGCACGGACACGGCCGTCACGCCGACCGAGCGTCCCGCACAGGCTGACCGCAACTAAGCCAGATCCGCCATGCAATTCCGCATGAAAACGCTCCGGATCGCCTTTGCGGTCCGGGGCGTTTTATGCGACCGATTGCATTTTTCCACCCCAAGCCATGCCCGCCCCCCTGCCTGATCTTCAGCCGCAGCCTACCGCCGCAGGCCCGGGGCCGTCGGGCACGCGGCGTTCCGACATTTTTGACGGCATCAAACAAGGCGTCCTTGTGGGCGCCGCCATCGCGGTGCTGGTCTTGCCGCTCTTCAGGCCCCATCCGGTTGCGCCCGCACCAGCGCCTGCCGCCATCCAGGCCGATGTTTCCCGGCAGGCACCGCGTGTCGCGGATTTCGGCGGTGAAACCGCCTCGACGGAAGCACGCGAAGTGGCCAACTGGGTCGTCACATCGGGCGACAACCGAAAACTCTTTTTTGTGATCCTCGACAAACTCAACACCAAGGTGTTTGTCTTCGAGCCCTCGGGCAAGCTGCGCAGCGCCACGCCGGTGCTGATCGGCGCGGCGCGCGGCGATGACTCGGTGGACGGCATAGGCGGCCGGCCCATCGCCGAAGTGCAGCCCCAGGAACGCACCACGCCCGCGGGCCGCTTCGTCGCCGAGCCCGGACGCARCGCCACGGGCGAAGACGTGGTCTGGGTCGATTACGACGCGGCCGTCTCCATGCACCGCGTGCGCACCACCGAGCCCAAAGAGCGCCGGCTGGAGCGCCTGGCGTCGCCCACCACCGAGGACAACCGCATTTCCTACGGCTGCATCAACATGCCGGTGGCTTTTTTTGAAAATGTGCTCAAGCCGGCCTTCAACGCCAGCTATGGCGTGGTCTACGTGCTGCCCGAAGTCAAGCCGCTGGCCGAGGTGTTTCCGGCGGCGCATGCGCTTGCGCTCAAGCAGGGCGGCGCCGTCTAGCCCGGCCGCTGAGCACACCACCAGCAGGACAAAAAAAAGCGGCACACTGCTTTCGCAATGCGCCGCTTTGGCTGCCGGACTCAATTCAGCCGCGATCCTTTCGGAAGCCTTGCCGACAGCCATTCGTGGACGTCGGCAC
>NZ_JBFUBY010000241.1:0-6308 GCF_056405515.1 Polaromonas sp. P1_G2 | reverse complement strand
GAGTTTAGCCGGACCCCGCTTGGCTCGAGCACCGCAGGTTGCCCGTAGCGAAGCGTAGGGACCCAGACTGCGGGTCGCCTTTTCTTTGGTGACTTTCTTTTGGCGAAGCAAAAGAAAGTTACTTGCTGCCGGGCAACCCCCGGCCAGCAACCCTCAGCAGAGGGCGCACTAGCCGGGGCAAGAACCGACCTAAAGAAACCTCTCCAGCAACCGCCGAGAAGCCCGATCCAGCGCAGTCATATCACGAACGCTGTATTGCACGCCCTGGCTGCCGGCAATCAGCAAGCCCGTCCGCGCCAAGCGACGAATGTCCTCCTCACCCTTGAGGATGAAAGAGGTCTCCCCCCGATCAGTCTCAACAGTCCAGACGCTGGGCGTACCAAAGCTGGAAACACTTTTAAGCCGCGTGATCTCAGGCACAAAATCCCGCAACGCAAGTTCTTCCTCAAGCAGCGCACGCGCAGCCGGCGCCACGGCCTGCAGGCTGTCAACCCAGGCGACCTCGTGGCCCTCGGTGTTGACCAACGAAATACCTTCGTCGGGCGCGGCGATGGGAAAGGCCCGCACCGGCACCACGCCGGCATGCGTCTGGCCGCCCACATCGGTGAACACCAGGCGGCCCGAGGCGTCGCGCACCAGCTGGAGAGCGGAGGAGATGGAAGTGAAATCAGTCATGACAGGTCCCGGGCTCATGCGTTGTCAACGTGATGCGCGGCGTGGGCGATCTGCGAGGTGGCCAGCGCGATGCGGCCTTCCTCGGCTTCCTCACCGCCTTCTTCGTTGTCCACCTGGCGCGCCTGGGCTTCGTAGAGCCGCCAGTAGTGGCCCTGCTTGGCCATCAATTCGTCATGCGGTCCGACTTCGACCACCTGGCCGCGGTCCATCACCACCAGGCGGTCTGCCTTTCGCAGTGTCGAGAGGCGGTGGGCAATCGCGATCGTGGTGCGGCCCTGCACCAGGTTGTCGAGCGCGCGCTGTATCTCTTTTTCGGTCTCGGTGTCCACCGAGGACGTGGCCTCGTCGAGGATCAGGATGCGCGGGTCTATCAGCAACGCGCGCGCGATCGAGATGCGCTGGCGTTCGCCGCCTGACAGGCCCTGGCCGCGTTCGCCGACCAGCGAGTCGTAGCCCTGCGGCAGGCGCAGGATGAACTCATGCGCATGGGCGGCGCGCGCGGCGGCCACGATCTCGGCGCGCGTGGCGCCGGGCTTGCCGTAGGCGATGTTCTCGGCAATCGTGCCGAAGAACAGGAAGGGCTCCTGCAGCACCAGGCCGATGTGGCGGCGGTAGTCGGCCACGCCGAAGCGGCGTATGTCGGTGCCATCCACGCTGATGGCACCGTCGCTCACGTCGTAGAAGCGGCAGATCAGGTTCACCAGCGTGCTCTTGCCCGAGCCGCTGTGGCCCACCAGCCCAATCATCTCGCCGGGCCGTATCTGCAGGTCCAGCCCGCGGATGACCGAGCGGTTGCCGTAGCGAAAGCCCAGGTTCTTCAGGTCGCTGCGGCCTTCGAGCTTGCCGATCTTCACCGGGTTGGCGGTTTCCGGCACGTTGGAGACGTGGTCCAGGATGTCGAAGATGCGCTTCGCGCCGGCCGCGGCTTTTTGCGTGACCGAGACAATGCGGCTCATGGAATCGAGCCGGCCGTAAAAACGGCCGATGTAGGCGATAAATGCCGTCAGCACACCGACCGTGATCTGCTGCCTGGACACCAGCCAGATGCCGAAAGCCCAGACCACCAGCAGTCCCACCTCGGTCAGCAGCGAGACGGTGGGCGTGAACAGCGACCAGGTCTTGTTGAGCTTGTCGTTGACCGCCAGGTTGTGCTGGTTGACCTCGCGAAAGCGCTGGGCCTCGCGCTTTTCCTGGGCGAAAGCTTTCACCACGCGGATGCCCGGAATCGTGTCGGCCAGCACATTGGTCACGTCCGACCAGACGCGGTCGATTTTTTCAAAACCGGTGCGCAGCTTGTCGCGCACCACGTGGATCATCCAGCCGATAAAGGGCAGCGGCAGCAGCGTCACCACCGCCAGCCAGGGGTTGATGGAGAACAGGATGACCGCGGTCATCACGATCATCAGCACGTCGGTCGCGAAATCCAGCGCGTGCAGCGACAAAAACACGCAGATGCGGTCGGTTTCCGAGCCAATGCGCGACATCAGGTCGCCGGTGCGCTTGCCGCCGAAGTAGTCCAGCGACAGCTCCAGCAGGTGGTCGAAGGTGGCGGTGCGCAGGTCGGCGCCTATGCGCTCGGACACCAGCGCCAGCAGGTAGGTGCGCGCCCAGTTCAGCGCCCAGCCCAGCACGGCCGCGCCCAGCAGGCCGCCCAGCAGCGCGCCGACCTTCCAGGGCTCAATCCGCTGGCCGTTCTGGAAGGGGATCAGGATGTCGTCCATCAGCGGGATGGTCAGGTAGGGCGGCACCAGCGTGGCGGCGGTGGAGGCCAGCGTCAGTAGAAACCCGGCCAGCAGCTGGTGGCGGTAAGGGTGGGCAAAACGCCAGAGGCGCAGCAGCACCCAGGTCGAGGGCGGCGTGTGCAGTTCGCGGGCGCAGGCCGGGCACTCCTCGCTGTCCGGCGGCAGCGGCAGGTCGCATTCGGGGCACAGGGCGGTCTCGTCGGCCGGGGGCGCCTCGGCCAGACCCTGAGCGGCCTGCTGCTGGGCAAACAGCCGCACCAGGCGCAGCGCCTGCACATTGGCGCCCAGCGTGAAGCGCCAGCCGGCCAGGCGAATGCCTGCCTGGTGCAGCTCCAGCGTGCCCACGCCGGCATGGTCGAAATGGCGCAGCGACAGGCCGGCCAGCCCCTTGCCGGCCGCGTCCACCGTGGGCCAGGCGGCCCAGTCGCCGCCAGGGGCGCGGGCCAGCAGGCGGCGGTCGGTCAGGGCCAGCAAGCCCTGGGCGAAACGAAGTTGGCTGTCCAGGTCAACCGTAAGCGTACACAGAACGTTTTCCTGGGTTGCAAGTTGTGAGCGAAGCCCCGCCAAAGCGGGGTCGGTAAGGCTGGAGTCGTCTGCCGGGTGTTTGTGTTGCATTGTGTTGGTGAATTCTTGGCGTCCCGCATCTGGCGCGGCTGGGTTTTCGCAGGTCTTGGTCTTCGCGCGTGGGGAACCCGAACAGGGGATTTTCGCCGAATGCAGCCCGGAACGACAAAATTGACCCTCAATCCCCGAAAATGGCGAAACCGTCTACCGATCCCAGGCGACGGCCCTGTTCGCGATAAGAACAAATACATAACGAGACACACGGGGATCCACCGGAGCCTTCACAGGCCCCACACTGAAATTCATCGGCCGGGACCAGGCCTCGCACCGACGGGTGCGGCGCCTGCCTGCCGACCATGTTGAAACCAATGAGCCCTCAGGACGACATCAAGCTGCTGCGCATCAACTACCTGCGCGGTCCCAACATCTGGACTTACCGGGCCGTGCTTGAGGTCTGGCTGGACCTCGGAACTCTCGAAGACTTCCCCTCCAACGACCTCCCCGGCTTCAACGACCGCCTGGTCGCCCTGTTGCCGGCCCTGCTCGAACACCACTGCGGCGTGGGCGAGCGCGGCGGCTTCATCCAGCGCCTGCGCGAAGGCACCTGGTCCGGCCACGTGCTGGAGCACGTGGTGATCGAGCTGCTCAACCTGGCCGACATGCCCACCGGCTTCGGCCAGACACGCAGCACCTCGCAGCGCGGCGTCTACCGCATGGTGTTCCGCGCGCGCGACGAGCAGGTCGCCCGCACCGCGCTGGCCGAAGGCCACCGCCTGCTGATGGCCGCCATCAACGGCACGCCCTACGGCCCCGCCGACGTGCAGGCCGCCGTCGAGAAAATCCGCGCCAAGGTCGACGACTGCTACCTCGGGCCCAGCACCGCTTCCATCGTGGCCGCCRCCACCGACCGCCGCATCCCCCACATCCGCCTGAACGACGGCAACCTGGTGCAGCTGGGCTACGGCGCCAGCCAGCGCCGCATCTGGACGGCCGAGACCGACCTCACCAGCGCCATCGCCGAAGGCATCGCCCACGACAAGGACCTCACCAAAAGCCTGCTCGCCACCTGCGGCGTGCCGGTGCCCGAAGGCCAGATCGTCGCCACGCCCGAAGAGGCCTGGGAAGCCGCCGAAGACATCGGCCTGCCGGTGGTCGTCAAGCCCTCCGACGGCAACCACGGCCGCGGCGTCGCGCTGGACCTTAAAACCCGCGCCGAAGTCGAGGCCGCCTTCACCGTGGCCGCCCGGCACGGCAGCGAAGTCATGGTCGAGCGCTTTGTGCGCGGCCATGAGCACCGCCTGCTGGTGGTCGGCGGYCGCGTGGTCGCCGCTGCGCGCGGTGAAGCCGCCTGGGTCACCGGCGACGGCAACGCCACCGTCGCCCAGTTGGTCGACGCCCAGCTCAACACCGACCCGCGCCGCGGCGTCGGCGAAGACTTCCCGCTGGGCCGCATCAACGCCGCCGAAGACGGCGCCGTCATCCTTGATTTGCAGCGCCAGGGCCTGGCGCCCGACAGCGTGCCCGCCGCCGGCCGCGAAGTGCTGATCCAGCGCAACGGCAACGTCGCCATCGACTGCACCGACGCCGTGCACCCCGAGGTCGACCACGTCGTCTCCCTGGCCGCCCGCGTGGTCGGCCTGGACATCGCCGGCGTCGACGTGGTCGCGCAGGACATTTCCCGCCCCTTGCATGAACAAGGCGGCGCCATCGTCGAGGTCAACGCCGGCCCCGGCCTCTTGATGCACCTCAAGCCCGCCGAGGGCGCGCCGCGCCCCGTGGGCCGCGCCATCTGCGACCACCTGTTCCCGCACGGCGCCGATGCCGACGCCGGCACCGACGGCCGCATCCCCATCGTCGGCATCGCCGGCTCCGGCGGCAATTACCGCGTCGCCCGGCTGGTGGCCTGGCTGCTGCACCTGTCGGGCCGGCACACCGGCCTGGCCTGCCAGGCCGGCCTCTTCCTCGACCAGCGCTGCGTGGACGCCTCCGACTGCGCCAACTGGGAAGCCGGCCAGCGCCTCTTGATCAACCGCGCGGTGCAGGCCGCCGTTTTTGAAAACGGCGCCGACACGATTTTGCGCACCGGTTTGCCTTACGACAAATGCCAGGTCGGCGTGGTCACCGATTTAGGCGGCGCGCAAGGCCTGGCCGAATTCGACATCACCGAAGACGATCAGATGTTCAAGGTCATGCGCTCGCAGGTCGACGTGGTGTTGCCCGGCGGCGCCGCCGTGCTCAATGCCGCAGACCCGCGCATCGCCGGGATGGCCGAGCTCTGCGACGGCGAGGTGATCTTCTACAGCGTCGACCCCAAGGCCCCCGCCCTGGCGGCGCATTGCGCCCAGGGCGGCCGCGCCCTCTTTATCCGGCAAGACCAGGTGGTGCTGGCCACCGGCGCCAGCGAGGCCTTTTTGCCCGGCCTCGGCAAGCTGGGCGCCTGGCGCGAACGCCGCGGCCTCACCGAAGACGCCCTGCTGGCCGCCATAGGCGCGGCCTGGGCGCTCGGCATTTCGCTCAACCTCATAGGCGCCGGCATGGAAGCCTTTGAAACCACCCCTAAAACCGCCGGGAGTGCCGAATAATGGAAGTGTCCCGCATCCGCGCCCTGCGCGGGCCCAACCTCTGGAGCCGCCACACCGCGCTCGAAGCCATCGTCGCCTGCACTGCCGTCGAATGCAACATCGCCGGCCTGCCCGGCTTCGAAGCCCGTGCGCGCGCGCTGTTCCCCGGCATGGGCGCGCTGCGCCAGACCGGCCACGCCGGCGCGCTGTCGCTGGCCCATGTACTTGAAGCCGCCGCGCTCGAGCTGCAGGCCGCCGCCGGCTGCCCCATCACCTTCAGCCACACGGCCGCCACCGTCGAGGCCGGCACCTACCAGGTCGTCGTCGAATACAGCGAAGAAGCCGTCGGCCGCCTGGCCTTTGAACTGGCCCAGGCCCTGATCCACGCCGCCCTGCGCGACACCGCCTTCGACCTTGACGCCGCCATCGCCCAGCTGCGCGACCTCGACGAGGACGAGCGCCTGGGCCCCAGCACCGGCGCCATCGTCGACGCCGCCGTCGCGCGCGGCATTCCTTATCGCCGCCTCACCAAAGGCAGCATGGTGCAGTTCGGCTGGGGCGCCAAACAGCGGCGCATCCAGGCCGCCGAAGTCGATTCCACCAGCGCCGTCGCCGAATCCATCGCGCAAGACAAGGACCTCACCAAAAAGCTGCTGCGCGCCGCCGGCGTGCCGGTGCCGCTGGGCCGCCCCGTCACCGACCCCGACGACGCCTGGGCCGCCGCCCGGCAGGTCGGCCTGCCCGTGGTCGTCAAGCCGCAGGATGG
>NZ_JBFUBY010000240.1:0-6504 GCF_056405515.1 Polaromonas sp. P1_G2 | reverse complement strand
CCGAAAAGCGCGCGCCGCCTGTGGCTGTCGGTCTCGGGTTCGCCGCAGGCCTTCACCGGCCTGGCCTCCAGCAGCGGCAGCCGGGGCGAGGATTTCGAGGAAGCCGAAGACGGCATGCTGCTGTACGGCTCGCTGGGCATCATCCCCGAATACGTGAGCCGCTCGGGCGCGACGCCCGCGGCGCCCGCCGACCAGAGCAAACTCGCCACGCCCAACGGGCGCAACATGTCGGGCTTCTGGCGCGCGCGCGACAACGTGTCGTATATAGGCGCACGCGGCGGCATCCCCATTTACGAGCAGTGGAAAGCGCTGTGGCAGCTGGAGCTGGGCCTGTCGCTGAGCGCGGGCGCCGCCGGCGTCGACGCCACGCCGGACTGGACACATCGGCAGGAACTGCGCAACACCGGCGTGGCCCTCGCCCATCCCGACGCCGGCACCGCGATGTACGGCAACTGGGACATGCCGCTCAAGGAAAGCACCACGTCCTTCGATCCTTTCGGCGGCACCACCAGCGCGGCCCACTACAACATCATCGGCTCGCCGGGTTTTGCCACCAGCATTGCCCGAAACTCGGGGCCGGTGGGCACGGCGGCGGTGAACAACAACGACGACACCGCCTTCAACCGCCGCCAGGCCGGCATGTACGGCTACTGGACGCCGAAGATGGGCGGCTTCCAGCTCAAGCTGGCGTATTCGAACAACGGCATGAAGGCCGCGCCCGACGTCGACACCGGCTACCTCTACGGCGGCAGCCTGTCCTATGAGAACGGCGGCTTCTCCGCCGTGGTCGCGGCCGAGCAGCACGTGAACTATTTCGGCATCGCCAGCCTGGGCCGCAACGCACGCGGCGTCGGCACCAACACCCACGTAACCCAGGGCACGTCGTCCAACGATTACAGCGTGCGCGTCGGCGTGGCCTACGATTTCGGCGCCACCAAGGTGTCGCTGATTGCCGACGAGCTGAACTACGCCGAGTCCGGCGTGGTCAACACCAGCGTCACCTCGAGCGACATGTCCAGCTACCGCCGCCGCGCCTACATGCTCGGTATCTCGCACAAGATAGGCGCCTGGCAGCTGCGCGCCAGCCATGCAAAGGCCTTCGCGGGCGACTGCAGCATGATTTCCGGCAACGGCGTGAACTGCTCGACCGAGGGCATGGGCGCAACCTCCCAGGCCGTTGGTTTTTCTTATGCCTGGAGCAAGCAGGTCAGGATCTTCGGGCAGTTCGTGTTGCTGCGCAACCAGCCCCTGGCCAACTACAACTACGCCGTCGCCGGCGTCTTCGGCACCGCAGGCGTCGGCACCACGATCCGCGCGATCGGTGTCGGCATCAACTACACATTCTGAGGAGCTCGCATGGCACACCAATCTTCACCGGTCTCTTCCTTGCCCTTCACCCGGAAAAACCGCCCGGCGCTGACGCCGCTGTGCGCCGCCATCCTGTCGGCGCTGTGCAGCGTTTATCCGCTGCGCGCGCATGCGCTGGACGCCGGTGCTTTGCCGACCAACGGCCAGGTCACGGCCGGCAGCGGCAGCATCAGCCAGAGCGGCAACGTCATGAATGTGGCGCAGGGCAGCGACCGCATGGCCGCCACCTGGAACACCTTCAACATCGGCAGCGCGGCGAAAGTGAATTTCGTGCAGCCCTCGGCCTCGTCGGTGGCGCTCAACCGCGTCACCTCCAGCGACGCCTCGCAGATCATGGGCCAGCTCAATGCCAACGGCCAGGTCTTCCTGATCAACCCCTCGGGCATCCTGTTCGGCCAGGGCTCGGCCGTCAACGTCGGCGGCCTGGTGGCCAGCTCGCTGAATATCTCCGACGCCAACTTCATGGCCGGCAGCAATCGCTTTGACGCCGGCGGCGCGGGCGGCGCCGTGATCAACCAGGGCAGCATCGTCGCGGCCGACGGCGGCTACGTGGCCTTGCTGGGCGCGCAGGTGCGCAACGAAGGCAGCATCACGGCCCGCCTGGGCAGCGTGATGCTGGGCGCCGGCGAGAAAATCACGCTGGACTTCAACGGCGACGGCCTGATCAACATGCAGGTCAGCGACCCTTCGCTGGGCGCCAGCGTGGTGAACCAGGGCTTGCTCAGGGCCAACGGCGGCGTGGTCCTCATGTCGGCGCGGTCCGGCGATGCGCTGCTGTCCAACGTGGTCAACAACGAAGGCGTGATCGAGGCGACCAGCCTGCAGCGCCGCAACGGCGCGGTGTTGCTCGACGGCGGCGATGCCGGCATCGTCGCGGTGAGCGGCCGTATCGATGTCTCCGGCCGAAACGCCGGCGAAACCGGCGGCAGCGTCAAGGTCCTGGGCCAGTACGTCGGCGTGTTCGACGCTGCTCGCATCGATGCTTCGGGCGACGCCGGCGGCGGCAGCGTGCTGGTCGGCGGCAACTACCAGGGCAGCGGCAGCGAGCGCCAGGCCGTCGGGACATACATGGGTGAAGACGCCCGTATCAACGCCGACGCGCTCAGCAGCGGCGACGGCGGCAAGGTCATTCTCTGGTCCACCGACAGCACGCGTTTTCACGGCGGCATCACGGTGCTGGGCGGCGGGCAGACCGGCAGCGGCGGCCTGGTCGAGACCTCGGGCCACAGCCTGGATGCGACGGGTTCGGTGGATATCAGCGCGGCCTCCGGCAAGGGCGGCACCTGGCTGATCGATCCCTTCAACATCAACATCACGAGCACGGCAAGCGTAGGTGCGACCGGGAGTTCCCCCTTCACCTCCAGCGGCGCGGCCAGTTCCAACCTGAGTTCGGCGGTGCTCAATGCCTCGCTGTCCACAGGCGCCAACGTGATCGTCCAGACCACCAACAGCTTCGGCGGCACCTCGGGTGACATCAACGTGCTGGACAACGTCAAGGGCGTGGGCAACGCCTCCCTGACCCTGCAGGCGCATCGCAACATCATCATCGGCAGCGGCCGCACCATTTCCAACGGCACCGGCAAAACCCTCAACGTCTCGCTGTTCTCCAACTACAACAACAGCGGCAACGGCTCGGTTTCCCTGACGGGCAGCAGCATCACCACCAACGGCGGCTCCATCACCAWAGGYGGCGTCGACCCCTTGGTGGGCTCGGCCAGCACCATCCTGAACAGCACCGCCGGCGTGAACATCAGCGGCTCCACGCTGAGCACGGGCGGCGGCAACATCACGATACGCGGCGCGGTCGCCGCCAGCGCAGGGAACTCCAACAGCAGCGCGGTGCAGATCGCCGGCGCCTCCACGCTCAATGCGGGTGGCGGCAACATCTCCATCACGGCCAATGTCGCCAGCACTACCGCGACCGGCGACGCCTTTGTGCTCACCGGCGGCAGCAACGTGCTCACCAGCGGCGCCGGCTCCATCACCGTGGACAGCACCAACCTGGGCAGCGGCAACGGCACGCGCATCTTCAGCACCAACAACACCCTGGCCGCCAGCGGCTCCGGCAACCTGACGATCAGGGGCAACGCCAGTTCGGGCTTCGGCGTGCTGATCTGCTCGACAGCCAGCGGCTCCTCGCAAACACTTACCGTGGGCAGCGGCAACCTGACCGTGCAGGCCAATGCCGACGGCTTTGCCGGCGCCGGCCGCGGCGTCTACCTGGCGGCTTCGGGCACCAACGGCGCCGTGGTGCTCAATGCCACGGCGGGCGGCGCCATCACGCTGGGCGGTAGCAGCACCGGCAGCTACGGCACGGTACTCAACTCGACGGGGACCGGCTCATCCATCAGCATCTTCTCCGACGGCAACATCACGGTGGCCGGCAATACCTCAGGAGGCACGACGCCCGCGCTGGGGCTGCTGAGTTCGGGTAGCGGCGCCAGCGCGGCCACCGCCTCGAAAATCAACATCAACACCACGGCGGGTGCGCTCAAGCTGCTGGCCAACAACAGCGTGGTCAATCCCACCACCGGTTCGTTCAAGGCCGTGTCGCTGGACGCCAGCGGCGCCTACGCGAGCATCAACCTGGGCACGCAGTCGGGCGCGCTGACGCTGGACGGCACCAGCTACTCGGGGCGCGGCGTGGACATCGCGCCCTCCGGCGCCAATGCGGCGATCAACATTACGACCGGCAGCGGCGCCATTGCCGTCAACGGCAACAGCACCAGCAGCTTCGGCGGCTACGGCATCTACCTGAACTCCACCGGAAATTCGAGCGGCGTGAACGTCAGCACCGTGACCGGTGACATCACTTTGCGCGGCGACTCCATCGGCACCTCGGACGCCATTTCCCTGGGCGGCAGCGCCACCAGMACCAACTCGGTCAACAACATCGCCTCGCAGGGCGGCAACATCACGCTGGCCGGCAACTTCCACTCGCCGAACATCGCGGAGCTGGACACGGCATTGCCATCCAGAACGTCGCCAACCGCATCCAGACTACGGGCGCGGGCAACGTCACGCTGACCGGCAACGCCGCCGACCAGGGCAACGGCGTCAGCATCTACGGTGGCGGCAAGGCTTTGCTCAGCGTCGAGAACGGCGCGCTTGCGATCACCGGCAGCAGCGTTTACGGCGACGGCGTGGGCGTGCTGACCGGTAACAACGTGATTCGCGCCACCGGCAGTGGATCGGTGAGCGTCGCCGGCAGTTCCACCTACGGCAGCGGCGTCACCATCTATCCCTCGACGGCGACGAGTTCCGCCGCCATCTCGACGGTGTCGGGCAAGCTCTCGGTCACCGGCAGTAGCGGCGCGGCGTCGGCCGCGCCGGCGGTCCTGCTGCGCAGCGCGGCTTCGGGTGCCGCCAACGGCGTCAGCATCACTTCGGGCAGCGGAGACATCGACATCCAGGCGGCGACCGCCGGCTCCGGCGAGGGCCTTTCCATCGTCGGCAGCAGCACCGGCGCCTTCAACACCATCAGCACGGGCGGCAGCGGCAGCCTGCGCGTTTCGGGTTCCGGCGGCAGCTATGGCGTGCGCATAGACGGCGGCACCAACAAGCTGCAGGTGGAAAACGGCCTCTTGCTCATCAACGCCAGCGCGCCCAACGGGCAGCCCTTCAGTCAGTCCTCGGATGTGACAACGATTGCCGCCACCGGCTCCGGCACCGTATTGCGCAATCTCGGCGGCACGATAAATAACAGCCTGACCAGCGCGGCGTCGGCCGCCGCCACCGCCGCGCTGCAGTCGGACATGGCCGGCGGCGACTGGATGGCGCCTTTGGCCGACAGCGCGTTCTCCCCTCCGGGCACTGGCCCGGACAAGCTCACCATTTCCGTGCTTTCATCCAGTCTGCCCAGCACAGGCGAAGAATGAAGCTTCCCGGACCTCCATCCACCACGGTTGCCGGTTTCTCCAGGCTGTCACGGCATGCCGGGCGGCTGGCGCTGGTCCTGCTGTTGCTGCTGTCGCTGTCCGCCGCCGCCATCGCCGCGGACAAGCAGGCAGGCCAGCCCGAGCACGACAATTTTCATTTCCTCGGCGAGATGAACAAGGCCTCAACTGTCATGGTGGTCGAGACCAAAATCGTCCCGCCCGAGCTTGGCAAAAAAATCGCGCGGGCGGTCGAGCAGGTGATCAAGGACGGCAACCAGCCCGGCGCCAAACGCCCCGGGGACTATCTTCAGTATGAGCCGCTGATCCTGGCGCTGGCCGGCCCCGACGGCTCGCGCATGCATTCAGGCCGCAGCCGCCAGGACATCCTGTCCACCACGCGGCGCCTGATGCAGCGGGAGCGCACGCTGGCGCTGATGGCGGCGATGATCGAATCGAAGGCGCGGCTGCTGGCCGTGGCTGGGAACAACCTGGACACCATCGTGCCGGCCTACACCAACGGCGTGCAGGCCCAGCCCACCACCTACGCGCACTACCTGCTGGCCTTTGCCTCGGTTTTCGGGCGCGACAGCGCGCGCCTGAAGGAGGCCTATGCGCGACTCAATATGAGCCCGCTGGGCGCGGGCGCGCTCGGCACCTCGAGCTTTCCGGTCAATCGCCAGCGCCTGGCGGAACTGCTGGGTTTTGACGGCGTGGTGGAAAACTCCTATGACGCGGCCCAGCTCGGGGCGCTCGACCAGGGCGTGGAACTCGTGGGCCTGTGCAGCAACGCGGCGTTGACGATAGGCCTGCTGGTGCAGGACATGCACACCCAGTACCACCAGGTGTCTCCATGGATCACCATCCAGGAAGGGCGGCTCACCGGCACGAGCAGCATCATGCCGCAAAAGCGCAATCCCTATGCCCTCAATGTGCTGAGGCTGCAGGCCAGCGAAGTGGTGGGCGGGGCCTTCACTTTCCAGCTGGAGGCGCACAACGTCACGCCCGGCATGCCCGACTACAAACGCGACCAGGTCGGAAAAACCCTGGACCTCACGGCCGGTGCCTTCGCGAAGCTGGCCGACCTGATGGACCACCTCGTCATCGACCGCGAGCGCGCGTTGCAGGAAGTCGACGCCGAGTACTCCACCACCACCGAGCTGGCCGACATCCTGCAGCGCGACGCGGACGTCCCTTTCCGGGTCGGCCACCATTTCGCCTCGGACCTGGTCAACTACGGGCGCGCCAACAAGCTCAAACC
>NZ_JBFUBY010000239.1:0-11392 GCF_056405515.1 Polaromonas sp. P1_G2 | reverse complement strand
GCCGTAATCGGTGCACCTGTTTTTGGATATCAGCTATCGGAAATAGCAATGACCCTAGAATGAGGAGAACCCTCTCCAGGAGCCCGCCATCGACCTGCGCCGTCTTGAATATTTCGTGGCCGTGGCTGAAGCCGGCAGCTTCAGCAAGGCCGCCGCCGCGTTGGTGATGTCGCAGCCGGCGCTGAGCCAGCAGATCGCCACGCTGGAACAGGAAACCGGCCACCGCCTGCTGACCCGCACCGGTCGCGGCGCCGAGCCCACCGCCGCAGGGCTGGCCCTGTTGCAACACGCGCGCGGCATTTTTGAACTCGCGGAGCGGGCCCGCGCCGACATGCGCGATCGGCAACTGGTCCCCAGCGGGCGCATCACCCTGGGCTTGCCGCCCCGCGTCGCGCATGCCATGACGGCCGATCTGGTGGAACGCTTCCGGGCTGAATTTCCGGATGCGGCCATCAGCGTGGAAGAGGGCTTGAGCATCCGCCTGCGCGAGGGTCTGGTCGCGGGGCGGCTGGACGTGGCCGTGCTCTTCGACCCACCCGCATCGCCGTTGCTGGACATCGAGACGGTGGCGCGCGAATCGCTGGTGCTGATGGCCTCAACGCCCTTGCCCGCGCGCATACGCCTGGCCGACGTGGCGGCGCTGCCCCTGGTGCTGCCGAGCAAACCCAACTCCCTGCGCCAACTGCTTGAGAGTGAAATCAAGCCGCGGGGCTACCGGCTCAAGGTGGTCGCCGAGGTCGATTCGATCAAGACCGTGCTGTCACTGGTGGCGCGCGGCGTGGCGGCCACGGTGCTGCCGGCCAGTGCGGTGCGTGAATGGACACATGCCGCGCCGCCCTTTATGGCGGCCATCCATGCACCGCAAATCCGCAACCGTTTGTGCATTGCCGTGCCCAAGGCGCGGCCGGCCACGCGCGTGAGCCGCTTTTTGGTGCAGCTGACGCGGCAACTGTGTCTGCAGCATTACGGCGAAGCGGCCAAACCGCGCAAGCCCTGAAGCTCAGGGGATTTTGGGGGCTTCTTCCACGGCGGGCGCGGGGACTTCGGCGGCTTTTTCACGGGCGGCCTCCGCATCTGCAGTTTGCTGCAGGAGCTCTTGTGCCGCGCGCTTTTTGAGCGCCTTGCTGCGCGCGGGCGCGCCCATCAGGTAAACCACCAATGCCACAGGGCCCAGTCCATAGAGTACAAAGGTAAACACCGCCCCGAGGACCGTGCCGTTACTGTTGGTAGCTTCGGCAACGCTCATCATGAGCACCACGTAAATCCAGGCGATGACAACCAAATACATAAATACTTGAAACTCTGCGTGCGGTCAGGAATTTTTAAAGCAAATCCTACGATACTGATGGTGTGCTCAAAAGAGTCACCGAGACTCAACATGATCGGGGAGACAGATGAATTCTGACGCAAACCGGGCCCAGGCGGCCCGTCAGATGCAAGAGACCTTTGCCGCGGGCCTGCAACAGGCCATGGGCGCGATGGCAACCGGCGGCATGCCGCCTGGCTTGGGCTTCCCCAAGGGCTTGAATGGCGACCAGGGCCAGCCCCTGCTGCAGTTCGACCCAACCAAGCTCCAGGAACTGCAGCAGCGCTACATCGCGGATGCTTCAGCCCTGTGGAACCAGGGCCTGCAGGACGGCGCCGACACCCTCGTGGCCTCCGACCGGCGGTTTTCCAATGAAGCCTGGAAGACCAACCCGTTCTCGAAATTCTCCGCTTCCACCTACCTGCTGAACGCGCGCACCCTGATGGAATTGGCCGACGCCGTGCAGGCCGACGCCAAGACGCGCGCGCGCGTGCGCTTTGCCGTCGAGCAATGGATGGCTGCCACCGCGCCCAGCAATTTCCTGGCGCTCAATGCCGAGGCCCAGCAAAAAGCCATCCAGAGCCAGGGCGAAAGCATTGCCCAGGGCATCACCAACCTGCTGCACGACCTCAAGCAGGGCCACGTCTCCATGACCGACGAACGTGTGTTCGAGGTCGGCAAGAACGTCGCCACCACCGAAGGCGCGGTGGTGTTTGAAAACGAATTCTTCCAGCTGCTCGAATACAAGCCGCTGACGCCCAAGGTCTACGAAAAGCCCTTCCTGCTGATCCCGCCCTGCATCAACAAGTTCTACATACTTGATCTGCAGCCCGAGAACTCGCTGATCCGCTATGCGGTCAGCCAGGGCCACCGCACCTTTGTGGTCAGCTGGCGCAACCCCGACGAGTCCATGGCCGGCAAGACCTGGGACGACTACATCGAGCATGCCGCCATCAAGGCCATCGAGGTGGTGCAGGAGATCACCGGCGCCAAGACACTCAACGCACTGGGCTTTTGCGTCGGCGGCACCATCCTGGGCACGGCGCTGTCTGTGTTGGCCGCACGCGGCAAGAAGCCGGTGGCCAGCGCCACTTTGCTCACGTCCTTCCTCGACTTCAGCGACACCGGCATCCTGGACATCTTCATCGACGAAACCTCGGTCAAGTACCGCGAGGCCGAGATGGGGCAGGGCGGCTTGCTCAAGGGCCAGGACCTGGCCTCCACTTTCAGCTTTTTGCGGCCCAACGACCTGGTCTGGAACTACGTGGTGGGCAACTACCTCAAGGGCGAAACACCGCCGCCCTTCGACCTGCTTTACTGGAACAGCGACTCCACCAACCTGCCCGGGCCTTTTTACGCCTGGTACCTGCGCAACACCTATTTCGAGAACAACCTCGTCAAGCCCGGCAAGGCCGTGGTTTGCGGGCAGAAGGTCGACCTGCGCAAGGTCGACATCCCGGTCTACCTCTACGGCTCGCGCGAAGACCACATCGTGCCGGTTGGCGGCGCCTATGCCTCCACCCAGCACCTGCCGGGCCCCAAGCGTTTTGTGATGGGCGCTTCGGGCCACATCGCCGGCGTGATCAACCCGCCGGCCAAGAAAAAACGCAGTTACTGGACGCGCGACAAGCTGCCCCAGGGCAAATACCCCGCCACCCAGGCCGAATGGCTCAAGGGCGCGACCGAGCACCCCGGCAGCTGGTGGACGGACTGGTCGGACTGGCTCAAGGGCCATGCCGGCAAGCAGGTTGCAGCGCCCAAGGCCTACGGCAGCCGCAAGCACCAGGTCATAGAGCCCGCGCCGGGCCGCTACGTCAAGGCCAGGGCCTGAGGCCCAGTATGCGCAGCTCTGTCATCATCTTTTAAAAACCATCTCCGAAACTTCATAAGGGAAACACATCATGGAAGACATCGTTATCGTTGCAGCCGGCCGCACCGCCGTGGGTAAATTCGGCGGCTCACTGGCCAAGATTCCCGCGACCGAATTCGGCGCGGCCGTCATCAAGGGCGTGCTGGAGCGCTCCGGCCTCAGCGCCGACCAGGTCGGTGAAGTCATCCTGGGCCAGGTGCTCGCGGCCGGTGTCGGCCAGAACCCGGCGCGCCAGTCCGTCATCAAGGCCGGCTTTCCCAACGGCATCCCTGGCCTGACCATCAACGCGGTCTGCGGCTCCGGCCTCAAGTCGGTGATGCTGGCGGCCCAGGCCGTGGCCACGGGCGACAGCGAAATCGTGATCGCCGGCGGGCAGGAGAACATGAGCGCCGCGCCGCACGTGCTCAACGGCTCGCGCGACGGCCAGCGCATGGGCGACTGGAAGATGGTCGACTCCATGATCGTCGACGGCCTGTGGGACGTCTACAACCAGTACCACATGGGCATCACCGCCGAGAACGTCGCCAAGAAATACGGCATTGACCGCGCGGCGCAGGACGCGCTGGCCCTGGCCAGCCAGACCAAGGCCGCGGCCGCGCAGGACGCCGGCAAGTTCAAGGATGAAATCATCCCCATTACCATCCCGCAGAAGAAGGGCGACCCGGTGGTGTTTGCTGCCGACGAGTTCATCAACCGCAAGACCAGCGCCGAAGGCCTGGCCGGCCTGCGCCCGGCCTTTGACAAAGCTGGCGGCGTGACGGCCGGCAATGCCTCGGGCCTGAACGACGGCGCCGCTGCCGTGATGGTCATGACGGCCAAGAAGGCCGCGGCGCTGGGCCTGAAGCCGCTGGCGCGCATCGCCAGCTACGCCACCACCGGCCTGGACCCGGCCTACATGGGCATGGGCCCGGTGCCGGCCTCGACCAAGGCGCTGCAGCGTGCGGGCTGGAAAGCCCAGGACCTGGACCTGCTCGAGATCAACGAGGCCTTCGCGGCCCAGGCCTGCGCGGTCAACAAGGAAATGGGCTGGGACACCAGCAAGGTCAACGTCAACGGCGGCGCCATCGCCATCGGCCATCCGATCGGCGCCTCCGGCTGCCGCATCCTGGTGACGCTGCTGCACGAGATGGCGCGCCGCGACGCTAAAAAGGGCATCGCCAGCCTGTGCATAGGCGGCGGCATGGGGGTTGCCCTCACACTGGAACGCTGAGCTTGCGGTAACAATGTTCCAACAGGCACACATCGTGCATACGAAGCGATAGCGTTCAGGGAACGCAGTGGAACAGTTCTACGGTATTCAGAGAATTCACAAAATCATTCAAGGAGATCGCAATGGCAAAAAAAGTAGCGTACGTCACGGGCGGCATGGGCGGCATTGGAACCGCCATCTGCCAGCGCCTGGCGAAAGACGGGTTCACGGTGATCGCGGGCTGCGGCCCCACGCGCGACTACACCAAGTGGCTTGACGAGCAAAAAGCGCTGGGCCACACTTTTTACGCCTCGGTCGGCAATGTCGGCGACTGGGATTCCACCGTCGCGGCCTTCGACAAGGTCAAGGCGGAGCACGGCCCGGTGGCCGTGCTGGTCAACAACGCCGGCATCACGCGCGACGGCCAGTTCCGCAAGATGAGCAAGGCCGATTGGGACGCGGTGATTTCCACCAACCTCAACAGCATGTTCAATGTGACCAAGCAGGTCATGACATGGTCAAGGCGATACGCCCCGACGTGCTGGAAAAAATCGTGGCAGGCGTTCCGGCCAAGCGCCTGGGCCAGCCCGAAGAAATCGCTTCCATCATTGCGTGGATCGCTTCCGAAGAGGGCGGTTATGCCACTGGCGCTGACTTCTCGCTCAACGGCGGCCTGCACATGGGCTGAGTGCCGCTGGCGCCTCTAGCGCGTTTGCTGCGCTTGTTGAAAACCCGCCTCGGCGGGTTTTTTTATGGCCCGGCTACCGCCGCGCCTGAGGGCTACGCGAAAAACTCAGGGCAGGGCTTCGAAAGAAACATAGCGTCCCTTGACCTCGAGCGCGGTGTCGGGTTTTTCCGGCGTTTCCGCCGCTTGCTGGAAACCCAGCGACAGGAAGATGCCGTGCTCCGGCAGCCACACGTGCTCCGACCGGCGTTCGGCGGACTGCTCGCTGGCATGGCTGCGGCAACTGATCTTCGGATAGGCGCCGCTGAAGCCGGCRCCTATGCCCGTGCCGTCCACCTGGCCCGAGCGCTCGCAATGCTGGCGGCGCTGGTAGCGCGTGGTTTGCAGCGTCAGGCTCTTGCCGTCTGTGTCGGATAAGCGGTCCATCAGCAGGTCCAGCTTCCATGCGGTGGAGTCGGGTGCCCCGCCTTCGGGTTTGCCGCTGAGGGATTCAGCGGAGTCGTTGTACCAGCCGACCCGCCCCAGCAGGTCATGCACCAGCGGCGCGACTTCGCGGCTGCGCGTATGCACCGAAAACAGGTTGCGAAAAAGGACGTAGCGCTCCTGGTAGATCACGCTGCGGCCTCCCAGGTCATACCAGTCGTCCTGGCGCATGACCAGGCCATTCCCCATGGGTTGCAGCGTCACGCGGATTTCCACTTCCACCAGTCCGGCCGGCGAGGAATAGCTGCGCCGGGTGGCGTACTTGAATGAGCGTGTGACGGGTTTGCCGAACGACGGGTCCAGCACGGCGGCCGTGGCGACCACCTGGGGCGAAATGTCCGAGAGTGCCAGCGGCTGGTAGGGATGCAGGTAGGCGGCTACAGCCAGCACTACCGCGATCAGCATCAACGGCGCCCACCAGTAGCCGATCAGCCGGTTTCGCGTGACGGAGGGCGTTGAAGTCGGCATGCGGCAATTGTAGGCAGCGCCATGCCGCCGGCCCCCTGGTTTACCCTCGATGGCGAGGGCTCGTTTGGCCCTCTCCATGGCAAACGTCCTGCAAGGGCGTGGGGGTTTTGGCGGATGCCCGGCCGCGCAACTGTAGTAAATTCATTGAACGTGTTCTACGGGGACAGCCCGCCTGCCGGGCTGCGTCGCAGGCCTTCCTTGGAGCCTGAAAGGGTTCTTCACCTTTACCAGAAGGAATCCCTCTCGCATGCCCCATAGCGTCTCCCTGATCAGCACCATCGCCGCCGGCCTGGGCCTCGCCCTCATTTTTGGTTTTCTCGCCGTGCGGCTTCGTTTGCCCGCGCTGGTGGGTTACCTGCTGGCGGGCGTGATCATCGGGCCCTTCACGCCCGGCTTTGTGGCTGATGCGGAGATCGCCAGCCAGCTCGCCGAAATCGGCGTGATGCTGCTGATGTTCGGCGTGGGCCTGCATTTCTCGCTCGACGACCTGCTGGCGGTGCGCAAGATCGCGGTGCCCGGCGCCGTCGTGCAGATGACGGTGGCGACCGCGCTGGGCATGGGCCTGGCGCACTGGTGGGGCTGGAACCTCGGCGGTGCGCTGGTGTTCGGCCTGTCGCTCTCGGTGGCCAGCACCGTGGTGCTGCTGCGTGCGCTCGAGAGCCGCGGCATCCTCGATTCGGTCAACGGGCGTATCGCCGTGGGCTGGCTGGTCGTCGAAGACCTGGCCATGGTGCTGGTGCTGGTGCTGCTGCCGCCGCTGGGCGGCTGGCTGTCGGGCAAAGTCGATGCCGACGTCAACGCGCTGTGGAAAMCGCTGGGCATCACGCTGCTGCAGGTGGGCGGTTTTGTGGCCCTGATGCTGGTGGTGGGGCGCCGCTTCTTCCCCTGGGTGCTGTGGCAGGTGCAGCGCACCGGTTCGCGCGAGCTGTTCACGCTGTGCGTGGTGGCCGCCGCCGTGAGCATCGCCTTCGGYGCAACGGCGCTGTTCGGCGTGTCTTTCGCGCTGGGCGCCTTCTTCGCCGGCATGGTGATGCGGGAATCCGAGTTCAGCCACCGGGCCGCCGAAGAGTCGCTGCCCCTGCGCGACGCTTTCGCCGTGCTTTTCTTCGTGTCGGTGGGCATGCTGTTCGACCCCTGGGTGCTGCTCGAGCGGCCGCTGCAGGTGCTGGCCGTGGTCGGCATCATCATCGTGGGCAAGACGCTGGCGGCCGGCGTGCTGGTACTGGCCTTCCGCTACCCGCTCAACACCGCGCTCACGGTCTCGGCCAGCCTGGCGCAGATCGGCGAGTTCTCCTTCATCCTGGTCGGCCTGGGTGCTTCGCTGGGCCTGCTGCCGCCCGAGGGGCAAAGCCTGGTACTGGCCGGCGCCCTGATCTCGATCGCGCTCAACCAGCTGGTGTTCAAGGCGGTGGAGCCGCTGCAGCAATGGATACTGGCCAAGTCGCCGCTGGCACGCAAGCTCGAAGCGCGCGACGACCCGACCGCCGAGTTGCCGGCCACCACCGACGAAAAATATCTGTCGCACCACGTGGTGCTGGTCGGCTACGGGCGGGTGGGGCGTCGCATCGCCGAGGCGCTCAAGGAAAATCACATCGCTTTTGTGGTGGCCGAGCAGAACCGCGAAGCGGTGGAGCGGCTACGGGCGCAGGGCATAGCCGCCGTGTCGGGCGACGCGGTGGAGGCCGAGGTGCTGGTGCAGGCGCACATCGCGCAGGCGCGCATGCTGGTGATCGCCACACCCGACACGCTGGACGTGCGGCAGATGGTGGCGACGGCGCGGGCGCTCAACCCCGCCATTGAAATCGTGGTGCGCACCCACAACGAGGCCGAAGCGCGGCTGCTAGCCAGCGAGAAGGCCGGCAAGGTTTTCCTCGGCGAGCACGAGCTCGCGCAGTCCATGACCCGCCATGTGCTGGAGCGCTCCGGCGCGGCCGCCTCAGCCACAACACCAGGCGCAAGCCACTAGTGCTGCCTCAGGCCGTGGCCAGCGCCGTGTCCATGAAAGGCGTGATGTTCTTCATCGCGCGCGCGACGTAGTCTTCTTTTTCTCCCACGGGCGCGACGTAGTGCATCGCGCTGCGTGCCTCTTCAAGGCCCACCAGGCGGGCAATCACCCAGGCGGCCAGGTACTGCGACGCCAGGCAGCCGCCCGCCGTGGCAACATTGCCCCTGGCCACAAAAGGCTGGTTCAACACCTCGACACCGGCTTCCTCGACCCAGGGTTTGGTCGTCAGGTCGGTGCACGCCGGCACGCCATTGATCAAGCCCAGTTTTGCCAGCACCAGCGTTCCCGAGCACTGCGCGCCCAGCAACTGGCGTGAAGGATCCAGCCGCAATTGCGCCATCAAGGCCGCATCGGCGACCACTTCGCGCGTGCGCATGCCGCTGCCGACGATGACCGCGTCGGCCGTGCCGGCCTCGGCAAGCGAGGCTTGCGCTTCAAGCACTACGCCGTTCATGGACCGGACGCGCGCTGCCGGGCTGGCGATGGAGACTCGCCAGCCAGGCAGCTTGACCCGGTTGAGGATGCCGAGCGCGATCAACGAGTCGAGTTCGTTGAAGCCTTCGAAGGTGAGGATGGCGATGTGCATGGTGGCGTTTCTTTGTGATGGGTTTGGGCGCACGCTCTTAATTTTTGGCCCTGGCGCGCAGCACGGCCGAGCGCACCAGCGCCAGCCTGTCGTTGCCGAAATACATGTCCTCGCCGACAAAAAAGGTGGGTGAGCCGAAGGCGCCTCGGCGTATGGCTTCGTCGGTGTTGGCTTTGAGCTGCTCCTTGATGCCGGATGTGGCGATGCCCGCCGCGAACGCTTCAGCGTCAATGCCCACTTGCCGGCAAATGGCGGCCAGCACCTCGTCCTGCGAGATGTCTTCCTCGCGCGTGAAATAGGCCGCGAAAGTGGCCTCAATGAAGGCCAGGTAGTGCGGCCTGGCCGCCGTATCCTGCGCGATCCACAGGCAGCCGCGCATGGCTTTGACGCTGTTGACCGGGAATACCTTGGGCGGGAAGGCGATCTCCAGGCCCGCTTCGCGCGCGTTGTCTTGCACGTCCTTGAGCGTGTAGCGGTTTTTGGGGGTGTCCATGTCTTCGCGCGCTGCGTAAATGCCCTTGTTGACGCTGTTGAAGATCCCGCCCACCAGCACAGGCTTCCAGGCTATGGTTTCCTGAAGCTCGGCCGCCAACGGCTGGATATTGCGAAAGGCGATGTAAGTCCAGGGGCTGGAGCAGTCGAAGAAAAATTCAATCATGGTCTGTCTCTTTGTGGGGGAAATCAGGAAGCGCTTGTGAGCGCCTTCGCGCACGCTTTGCGCGGTCTGCCCGAACAGGGCTTTGCGCGCCTCTTCGGTCAGCGCCGGCGCGCGCAGCTCCTTGCCCAGGTCCAGTCCGCGCCTGACGGCGGGCCTTTCAAACAAGGCGTCGTACCAGCGCTGCACGTGGGGAAACTTTTGCAGATCCACCTGCTGGGCCTTGTGCGTGCACACCCAGGGGAAAATGGCCATGTCGGCAATGGAGTAATCGGCGCCGGCCACATGTGTGCCCGTGCGCGCCAGCTGGGCATCGAGCACGCCGTAAAGCCGGTCCACTTCCTTGCCGTAGCGCTCCATGGCGTAGGGGATTTTCTCGGGCGCGTACAAAAGAAAGTGGCCGTTCTGCCCCGCCATGGGGCCCAGCCCGCCCATCTGCCACATCAGCCATTGCAGGGCCTGGTAGCGCTCGCGCAATCCCGTGGGCAGGAAGCGGCCGGTTTTTTCGGCCAGGTAGAGCAGGATGGCTCCGCTTTCAAACACCGGCACGGGGGCGCCGCCGCCGGCGGGCGCATGGTCGACGATGGCCGGCATGCGGTTGTTGGGGCTGATGGCCAAAAACTCCGGCGTGAACTGCTCACCCTTGCCGATGTTGACGGGCACCAGGCGGTAGGGCAGGCCGCATTCTTCGAGCATGATGGAAATTTTCCATCCGTTGGGCGTGGGCCAGTAGTGCAGGTCGATCATGGGGTTCTCGAGGTTCTTGAATGTTGTGAGGTCAGATCAAGGATGCCAGTTGCGGGTGCTCGGCAGCGATGCGCCGGGCTTCGCTGCCCCCCGGCTCCATCATCCGGAAATCCGAAAAATCAAATCCCGGTCCGACCATACAGGCCACGAGCGTGTGGCCCGCTGTGTCTCCGGCGTTGGGCCTGGCGGCTTGCCACAGGCCAGCCGCGACGACGTGCTGGGGAATGGTGGCGGCGCTCACAGGGCCCAGCATCGCGCCGTGCAGGCGGCTGTCCGCCGCGTCCCAGGTCCAGAGTTCCAGCGGCGAGCCTTCCAGGTGAACCCACACCTCGTCGGACAGCACGCGGTGCCAGCGCGAGTGCTGCGCGGCTTCGAGCAGGAAATAAATCGAGGTCAGGGCGCTGCGCGCGGGCCTGCCGTCCTGCGGCATGACCTGGCCTTCGGAGCGGAACACCTCGCGATACCAGCCGCCTTCAGGGTGGGGCTGGAGTTGCAGCTGTTCAATCAGTTGCTGCGCGCGCGGTGTGGGTGTGGAGGCGGGATGGCTGGGCTGGGGCATGAGGCGCAGTGTGCCTCAAAGCCGGGCCGGATTTCTCAGACAGCGGCGATTGCCCCTTGGCCTCTGCAGGACAGGCGCTACTGCAGGGCGCTATTCGAGGTCTTCGATGGCCAGGCTGTGGTACTTCTGCGCGTAGGAAAAGGGCACCTTGCGCACCACGGTCATGATGCGCTCCGTGGTCTCCTTGTTCGGCACGGGAATCATCAGCGCATGGTGGCCCTCGCGGGCCAGGTCCACGTATTTATGGACCGTGGCGCCTTCGGTGCCGACACGCGGCAGGCGCACGTCCGAATGGCCGTCGGCGGGGCTGATGCTCTCGATGACTTCTTCCGGCGTCAGCAGCATGACGCCGTCGCTGCTCACTTCCAGTTCCTGGGCCACCTGTTTGGCATCCTCGGCGTCCGGGAACATGATGAAGGCGTAGCCGGTGGGGTAAAACGTGCCGCCCATACTGAGCATTTTTTTGGTCATTTCAAAGTGCTTCATGGCGAGTCCTTTCATGCATTGCGTTGCATCAACGAATCATTAAGGCGCGGAAACTCAGGGGTTTCCGGTCAGCGCTTACATCCTCTTCCTGTAAGACGCGGTCGTCAAGTCTGTGCCGTTGAGGGCGTACGKGGTTTCCCCCTTCAAGCAGGGGCCGCGGGACTGGCTTTGCCAGATGGCAGGCGCAGCGCCCCCCTAGGGGCAGAGAGCTACACGCAGCGGGCGAACGTGGGGGCTCTTCTTTTCAAGCAAGGGCCGCGGAACCGGCTTTGCCGGGCCGCAGGCGCAGCGCCCCCGAGGGGCTGGAGCCCGCGGCTCCAAGCCTGCCTGCGCAGGCTTGGACGGGCGACAGG
>NZ_JBFUBY010000238.1:0-14034 GCF_056405515.1 Polaromonas sp. P1_G2 | reverse complement strand
GGCCTGACCCTGGGCACGGTGGACATCATCCTCACGGGCGCGAGTTTTGCCGGCCGCACCTACCAGCCGCTGGCGATCGGCTATTTCCCCTTCATCTTCCGCGACGCCGAGCACCAGCTCAAGTTCGCCAACAGCGATGTGTTCAGGGAACTCGCCGCCGGCTACGACCAGAAAAGCGGCAACCACATCACCGCGCTCAATTACTACGGCGCGCGCCACGTGACCTCCAGCGCCGCGCGCCCCATCACCAAACCGGAAGACATGAAGGGCCTGAAGATCCGGGTGCCGGACGCACCGGCCTATATGGCTTTCCCCAGGGCGCTGGGCGCCAACCCGACCCCGATTGCCTTCGCCGAGGTCTACCTGGCGCTGCAAAACGGCACGGTGGACGCGCAGGAGAACCCGCTGCCCACCATCGAGGCGAAAAAATTCTATGAGGTGCAGAAGAACATCTCGCTGACCGGCCACATCGTCGACTCGCTGCTGACCGTGGTCTCGGGCCAGCTCTGGGGCAAGCTCAGCGCCGACGAGAAAAAGATCTTCAGCGACGTGATGCTGGAAGCCGCCGAAAAAACCGGCCGCGAAATCATCGCCTCGGAAGCCCGGCTGGTCGAGGAGTTCAAGAAAAAAGGCAACAACGTGATCACGGTCGACAAGAACGCCTTCCGCGCGGCGGTGCTGAAGAACACCTCGCCGGCTGACCAGGGCTACCGCCAGGCCGATTACGACCGCATCATCAACCTCAAGTAAGTAGCCGCCCGTAAAGCTACTGCGCGGCCCGATCTCGCGCCTGTGATGCTCGCCGTACCGGAGTACGACTGCGCTTCTCGACGCGACCTCGGACCGCTCGCTACGCTTTTCGGGCGACTACCGGCGCCTTGCTGAATACAAAAATGAAGGAGACACGATGACTGAAAAAATCATCAGCGACGACGGTTCATTCCACACCGAGGATGAGGCGGTGGACCTGTCTTCCACCACCGTCGAGGGCTGGCTGGCCCTGGCGTTTTTCTGGGTGCTGGGCGCCACGGTGCTGTACCAGTTCATCACGCGTTATGTTTTCAACGACTCGGCCGCGTGGACTGAGGAGATCGCGCGTTACGAGCTGATCGCCGTGGTGTTCATAGGCGCGGCCATCGGCGTGGCCAAGAACAACCACATCCAGGTGGATTTTTTCTACCGCCACATGCCGGCGAAGATGGGCCGCGTCATGTCGACCGTGACGGACGTGCTGCGCATCGCCTTTTACGGCGCGGCCGTGTTCATGACCGTGCAGATGATGGAAAAAATCGGCAACCAGACCCGCATGACCATCGTCGACCTGCCCATGAACATCGTTTACGGCCTGTGCCTGCTCGGTTTTGCCGCCATGCTGGTGCGCTCGCTGCAGGTCGCCCTGATTCATTACCGCMGCGGCTACAGCGTGCTGGAACGCCCCGAATCCACCATGGAAGACCGCTGAACGCGAAGCACCCCTCACCATCATGCTCAAAATATTTTTCCTGATCTTCATGGGCGCCGGCATCCCGGTCGCCATCGCCATGGCGGGCGCCTCGCTGGTCTACATCCTGGTCACCGGCAACCTGCCGCCGTTCGTGGTGATCCACCGCATGGTGTCGGGCATAGACAGCTTCCCGCTGCTGGCCGTGCCCTTCTTCATCCTGGCCGGCAACCTGATGAACAACGCCGGCATCACCACCCGCATCTACAACTTCGCGCTGGCGCTGGTGGGCTGGCTCAAGGGCGGCCTGGGCCACGTCAACGTGCTGGGCTCGGTGATCTTCGCCGGCATGAGCGGCACGGCGATCGCCGACGCGGCCGGCCTGGGCACCATCGAGATCAAGGCCATGAAGGAGCACGGCTACTCCTCGGAATTCGCCGTCGGCGTGACGGCGGCATCGGCCACGCTGGGCCCCATCATCCCGCCCAGCCTGCCTTTTGTGATCTACGGCATGATGGCCAACGTGTCGATTGGCGCGCTGTTCCTGGCCGGCCTGTTGCCAGGCCTGCTGATGGCCGTGCTGATGATGCTGACCGTGGCTTACTTCGCGCATAAGAACAAATGGGGCGCCGATATCAAGTTCTCGGCCAGCAAGCTGGGCAAAGCCCTGATAGAGCTCGGCGTGGTCGCGGCCTGGCCGCTGGTGCTGTGGCTGCTGATCAGCAAGGCCGGCGCACCGGCGCAGGTCACGGTGATTGCCGGGCTCATCGCCTTGTTCGTGCTCGACAAGATTTTTAAATTCGAGGCCGTGCTGCCCATCATGACGCCGGTGCTGCTGATAGGCGGCATGACGACAGGCCTTTTCACGCCCACCGAGGGCGCGATTGCGGCCTGCGTCTGGGCCATGGTACTGGGCTTCTTCTGGTACAAGGCGCTCAAATTCAAGATGTTCGTCAAGGTCTGCCTGGATACGGTTGAAACCACCTCCACCGTGCTCTTCATCGTGGCGGCCGCGTCCATCTTCGGCTGGATGCTGACGGCCACCGGCGTGACCACGGCGATCGCCGCCTGGGTGCTCGGCTTTACCCAGAGCCCCTGGGTGTTCCTCCTGCTGGCCAACCTGCTGATGCTCTTCGTCGGCTGCTTCCTGGAACCCACCGCCGCCATCACCATCCTGGTGCCCATCCTCCTGCCCATCACCGCGCAACTGGGCATAGACCCGGTGCATTTCGGCCTGGTCATGGTGCTCAACCTGATGATCGGCCTCTTGCACCCGCCCATGGGCATGGTGCTGTTTGTGCTGGCGCGCGTGGCGAACCTGTCGGTGGAACGCACCACCATCGCCATCCTGCCCTGGCTGGTGCCGCTGCTGCTAAGCCTGGGCATCATCACCTACTTCCCGAAAGCAGTACTCTGGCTACCGAAGATGTTTTATTGATTGGGGTACAACCGTCCCATAACTTCACGATGACTTCCATGACGACCACGACCCCCGCCACGCCCTTTATCCKCTTGCATCCCGCCGATGACGTCCTGATTGCCCGCGCCCAGCTGGTGGGCGGCACCCAGGTAGAAAGCATCACCGTGCGCGGCCTGATCCCCGCCGGCCACAAGATCGCCACGCGGGCGCTGGCCGCCGGCGAGCCGATACGGCGCTACAACCAGATCATCGGTTTCGCGAGCAAGCCCATCGCGCCTGGCGAGCATGTGCACACGCACAACCTGGACATGGGCCCCGACAAGGGCGACTTCGCGCGCGATTACGCCTTCGGCGCCGACGTGAAGCCGGCGCCGGCCAAACGGGAGGCGACCTTCATGGGCATCAAGCGGCCCGACGGCCGCGTGGCCACGCGCAACTACATCGGCATCCTCTCCAGCGTGAACTGCTCGGCCACGGCCGCGCGCGCGATTTCCGACCATTTTTCGCGGCAGAACAACCCGTCGGCGCTGAAAGACTTTCCCAACGTCGACGGCGTGGTGGCGCTCACGCACGGCACGGGCTGCGGCATGGACAGCGACGGCCTGGGCCTGCAGATCCTGCAGCGCACGCTGACGGGCTATGCCACGCACCCCAACTTCGCCGGCGTGCTGGTGGTGGGCCTGGGCTGCGAATCCAACCAGATCAACGCCTGGCTGGCCCACGGCAGCCTGCGCGAGGGCGAAACCCTGCGCGTCTTCAGCATCCAGGACACCGGCGGCACGGCCAAGACCGTGGCCAAGGGCATCGCCATGATCAAGGAAATGCTGCCGCAGGCCAATGCCGTCAAGCGCGAGCCCTGCAGCGCCGCCCACATCACCATAGGCCTGCAGTGCGGCGGCTCCGACGGTTATTCGGGCATCAGCGCCAACCCGGCGCTGGGCGCGGCGGTGGACTTGCTGGTGGCTCACGGCGGCACCGCCATCCTCAGCGAAACGCCGGAGATCTACGGCGCCGAGCATTTGCTCACGCGGCGCGCGGTACGCCCCGAGATCGCCGAGAAACTGATCTCGCGCATCAAATGGTGGGAGCACTACACCCAGATCAACGATGGCGAAATGAACAACAACCCTTCGCCGGGCAACAAGGCCGGCGGTTTGACCACCATCCTCGAAAAATCGCTGGGCGCAGTCGCCAAGGGCGGCACCTCCAACCTCGAGGCGGTGTACGAATACGCAGAGCCCGTGGGTGCGCACGGTTTTGTCTACATGGACACCCCCGGCTACGACCCGGTCAGTGCCACGGGCCAGGTGGCCGGCGGCGCCAACATCATCTGCTTTACCACCGGCCGCGGCTCGGCCTACGGCTGCGCGCCCTCGCCTTCGCTCAAACTCGCCACCAACTCGGCGCTGTGGAAGCGGCAGGAAGAGGACATGGACATCAACTGCGGCGAGATCATCGACGGCGGCGTGTCAGTGCAGGAGATGGGGCAACGCATTTTTGACATGGTGTTGGCCACTGCCTCGGGCGAACCCAGCAAGAGCGAAAAACACGGCTACGGCCAGAACGAGTTCGTGCCCTGGCAAGTCGGCGCCGTGATGTAAACCTCCTTCCCATCCCCGCAGCCCCATGCAAAAAAACATCCAAGCCTCAGACCTGCGGGCCCATTGCGCCCGCATCCTTGCCGCTGCCGGCAGCTCGGCGCAAGAAGCCGAAAAAGTCGCCTCCAACCTGGTGATGGCCAACCTCAGCGGCCATGACTCGCACGGCGTTGGCATGCTGCCGCGCTATGTAGATGCGGTGCTCGAGGGCGGCCTGACGCCCAACGCGCAGGTCAAGACGGTACTTGATGCCGGCGCGCTGCTGAGCCTCAACGGCCAGCGCGGCTACGGCCAGGTGGTCGGCGAGCAGGCCATGCTGCTGGGCATGGCCCGCGCGAAGGAACAAGGCAGCTGCATCCTGGCGCTGGCCGAATCGCACCACCTGGGGCGCATAGGCCATTTCGCGGAGATGGCCGTGACCCAGGGCCTGGTGTCGCTGCACTTCGTCAACGTCATGACGCGGCCGGTGGTCGCGCCCTGGGGCGGTGCCGACGGCCGCTACGGCACCAACCCCTGCTGCATCGGCATACCGCTGAAAGACAGCCCGCCCTTTGTGTTGGACTTCGCCACCAGCCGCGTGGCCCAGGGCAAGATGCGCGTCGCGCACAACCAGGGCAAGTCAGTACAGCCCGGCCTGCTGATCGACGAGCACGGCCAGCCGACCACCGACCCGGGCGTCGTGGTGGTGCCGCAGGCCAATGGTTTTTTTGGCGCGCTGATGCCTTTCGGCGAGCACAAGGGTTACGGCCTGGCTGTGGCCTGCGAGCTGCTGGGCGGCGCGCTGACCGGCGGCGGCACCTGGCACCACCCGACAGTGGGCACACGCGCCGTCTACAACAGCATGCTGACCATCCTGATTGACCCCGGYAAGCTGGGCACACAATCGGCGATGGAAACCGAGGCCCTGGCCTTTGTCGAATGGCTGCGCAAAAGCCCGCCGGCCGACGGCATACAAGCCGTGCAGATCGCCGGAGAACCCGAACGCCGCGCGCGCGTGGAGCGCGAACGGGATGGCATCGAGATCGACGCCAGCACCTGGGAAGAAATCGTCGGCGCCGCCGCCAAGGTCGGCCTGGCGAACTGAAGCCTCAGTCGAACTGCAGGCCGCCGTTCAAGTCCAGTACTTCGCCGGTGATGAAGCCGCTCAGCGGATGGGCCAGGAACAGCACGCTGTGGGCCAGCTCCTCGAGCTCGCAGAAGCGGCCCACCGGGATTTTTTGCCGCAACTCGGCCTGGCGCTCGGCGCTGACCTGTTCGGTCAGCATCTGGGTTTTTACAAAGGTGGGGGCCAGCGCGTTGCAGGTCACGCCGAAGGGCGCGTATTCACGCGCAAAGCTGAAGGTCAGGGACGTGACGCCTCCCTTGCTGGCCGCATAGGCGGGCAGCGGCGACAGGCCGCCGGTCTTTGCGCCGAAAGACGAGATGTTGACGATGCGGCCGAAGCCGCGCGCCTTCATGCCCGGGGCCACGCGCTGGCTCACGTAGAACACGCCGTCCAGGTTGATCCTCAGCGTTTTATGCCAGAGCTCGGGTGTGGTCTGCTCGCAGTTGGCGTACTGCAAAAAACCCGCGTTGTTGACGCAAACGTCGATGCGTCCGAAATGCTTTTCGATCTGATCGCAGGCCGAATGCACCTGGGCATAGTCGCTCACGTCCATGACAAAGCAGGCCAGCCGGTCGCCGTGGTGGGCCAGTTCGCTGGCCACAGCTTCCGTGCGCAGGTCGGTTGCCGCAACGCGGTAACCCGCGTCGAGCAGCGCGCGCACGGTCGCCAGGCCCATGCCGGCATTGGCGCCGGTGACGAGGGCGACCTGATCTCGGATGGGAGGATGTTGGGGGATCATGGTTGAAATGTTTCCTGCAGGCGCTCGCCGGCCGGGTCTGAAATCGCATAAGGCCGGCCCTGCCCGTCTTCGGCCAGCAGGTAGCGCATCCAGACAGCGGTCGCGAAGGCCAGCGGCTCGACGTCGGCGCCGGCCGCCAGCCGGGTTTGCAGCGTGGGCAGCCAGCGCAAGGGAATCTTCAGCGAGCTGTCCGAGGCGATCTGGTGCACCTTGTGGTGCAGGTCCGGGTTGGCGAAACGCGCAAGCAGCGCATCGCGGTAGGCCGGCAGGCCGGGGCGCTGCAGCTGCGGCATCACGATGTCGGTCATCAGGTGATGGATGAACCAGCGGATGTCGGCGTTGGCCACGCAATCGGCCACCGTGGGCAGGCCCATGACAGCGCCCATCAGCGCAATGGCGGTGTGGCTGCCGTTGAGCATGCGCAGCTTGGCCTCTTCAAACGGCCTGACGTCCTCGACCACCTGCACGCCCGCGGCCGCCAGCGCGGCACCGTCGGCCGGGTCCACGAAGTGGCGTTCTATCACCCATTCCCAGAAGGCCTCGGTGCCCAGGGCGCAGGCGTCGTCCAGGCCGGCCACGCGGGCGGCGTCATCCCGGTGCTGCGCGGTGGCGGCGGGGACGATGCGGTCCACCATGCTATTGGGAAAGGCGCAGCTGTCCTCTATCCACTGCGCCAGCACGGTGTCCTGCGCCGCCGCGGCGTCCAGGCACAGCTGGCGCAGCTTGCCGCCGTTGCCGCTCAGGTTGTCGCAGGAGGCGATGGTCAGGCCGCTCAGGCCCGCCGCATGGCGCGCGGCCAGGCCGGCCACGAGTTGCGCCGCGAGCTCGGCGCCGTAGGCTTTTTCGGTCACGGTCAGCGTGACCCAGCGGGTGGCCGGCGCGGCGAGGGCGGCGGTGACACGGTTCGGCTCGCGCGCCGCGACACAGGTGTCCAGCACCGAGCCGACCAGCTGCCAGCGCCGCCCTTCCGCGCTCGCGATTTGCAGGGTGTAAAGCCCGTCCTGGCGGGCCAGCGCATCGGCCAGCCCGGTGCTGCGCATGGCCACGCCCAGCACCCCCCAGCGCGGGTCGCCGGCCTGCAGCAAGGCGTCGAAGACCACCGCCTGGTGGGCGCGGTGAAACGCGCCCAGGCCGAGGTGCAGCACGCCGGGTGCCAGGGCGCTTCGCGGGTAATCGGGGAGATGCAGGGAAGGTGGAACCGCCCCGTTATCCAGCACGGTTTGAGAGAGTGAGCGCATGCCTAGTGTCAGCCGATGAAAGGACTTTATTGAACAACTGGACCAACCAGTTAGCCATAGTGGTAAACCACTATTGGCCTTTATTGCCTTGAAATCCCATAATTGGTCCAACCACTTTGGAGCCACCATGGCACTTCAACTCATCCAGCCGGCCTCCCCGGACGACGCGTCCAACCCACCCCGGGCACTGTCCGACCGCTCTTACCAGCGCCTGGCCACGCAGCTGCTGGCGCTGATCGCCCAGGGCGAGTTCAAGCTCGGCGAACGGCTCCCCTCGGAGCGCGCGCTGGCCGAGCGGTTTGACGTGAGCCGTACCTCGGTGCGCGAAGCCATGATCGCGCGACCTGGACCGCATCTTCACGGCGCTCAGCGACATGCGCGAGCACATCGACAACAAGGAAGAAAACGAGGCGGCCGACCAGCTGTTCCACCTGCGCATCGCCGAATCCACCGGCAACAGCGTGCTGCTGCAGATGGTGAGCGCCATGTGGGCCCAGGCCAAGGGCCCGGTCTGGACCAAGATCGAACACCACTTCCACACGCCCGAGCTGCGCCTGGCTTCGCACGCGGACCACCAGCGCATCTTCAAGGCCTTGCTGGCGCGCGACCCCATCGCCGCCCGGGCCGCCATGCGCGCCCATCTCGAGCGCGTGATCAGCGAGTTCGCCCAAGCCTGGCGCTAGATACGGCCCCACGCTTTTAGCCCCGACAGTTCTTCCCCCCAACAACACAAAGAGAGACAAGATGAACATGCCAAAACTGAAACCCAAAGCCACCCTGGCCGGCCTGCTGTTGGGCCTGTCGGGCGCCGCGCTGCTGGCCCAGACGCCACCGCCGGCCGGCGCCAGCCCCCGCATAGACGCGATCAAAAAATCCGGCGAGCTGCGTGTGGGCGTTCTGCAGAACTCGCCCTGGCTGCTCGAGAACACCACGGGTGGCGGCCAGGCCTGGAGCGGCCCGGCCTGGACGCTGGCCAACGAATACGCGCGCCTGCTGAACGTCAAGCTGGTGCCGGTGGCGGTGTCGCATGAGACCAAGGTGCCGGTGCTGGCCGCCAACCAGGTCGACATGACCATCAGCCCACTGGGCGAAACGCCGGAGCGGCTCAAGGTGGTGGACTTCGTGATCTATTCCACCACCAGCGTCTGCATGTTCGGCCGCGCGGGCAATGACAAGCTGGCCAAGGTGAAGTCGGTGGACGACCTCAACAGCCCCGACATCACGATCGCCTACTTGCCGTCGACAAGAACCAGCAAGCCTTCATCGACTGGCTGCGCGCTGTTGAAAAAACACTGGAACCCAAGCTCGCCGCGGAAGAAAAGCGCGTGATCGAGTCACTCAAGTAAGCACCGGAAAAGCACCGGCAAACGCCACCCATTCACCCAAGAGAAAGAGACAAACCATGAACCGCATCACCTCCTCCCTGCGCCTGTGCCGGCATCTCGCGCTGGCCGCCGTCGCCACCGGCGTATCGGCCGCCGCCTTCGCCCAGACGCCGCCCGCGCCCGGCGCCAGCCCGCGCATAGACGCGATCCGCAAGGCCGGCGTGCTGCGTGTCGGCGTGGTCAACAACCCGCCCTGGCTCGCCCAGAACACCACCGGCGAAGGCGAGCCCTGGTCCGGCCCGTCGTGGCTGCTGGGCAAGGAGTTCGCCAAGCTGCTGGGCGTGAAGGTCGTGCCGGTCCCGGTCAGCCACGAAACCAAGGTGCCGGCGCTGATCGCCAACCAGATGGACATCATGATCGGCCCGCTGAACCAGAATGCCGAGCGCGCCAAGATCATCGACTTCGTGACCTTCTCCAGCACCGGCGTCTGCATGTTCGGCCGCGCCGACAACCCGAAGTTCACCAACGCCAAGACGCTGGAAGACTTCAACAAGCCCGAGATCACCATGGCCTATTTCTCGGGCGCCGGCGAGGAACCGCTGGTGCGCGAGCAGTTCTCCAAAGCCAAGCTGCGCGGCGTCGCCAACTCCGGCTCGGTCGCGCCCATCGAGGAAGTGCTGGCCGGCCGCTCGGACGTCGCGCCGCTGAACCGCATGCTCTGGCCCAACATCAACAAAAAGGTCAAGGGCCTGGCGGTTTTCCCGAAAGAAAACAACTGCCAGGACAGCAAGATCTTCGAGATCAAGACCGGCATGGGCGTGAACAAGAACGAGCAGGTCTACCTGGACTGGCTGCGTGAAGTCGAAAAACGCATGGAGCCGCAGCTGCAGGCCGAAGAAGTGCGCATGACGCAGAACCTCAAGTAAATCCGGCCCGGCCCCGTGCCGCCAGCGCGGCCCGCTGCCCTGGCAGGCGGGCCGCCCTTCCTCATTCAACCCGGACGGACCTTTCATGGACGTGGACTTTTCACCGATCATCGAGAACTGGCGTTTCTTCGCCAGCGGGCTGGGCATCACCGTGCTGCTCAGCGTGGTCAGCGCGGTGACCAGCATCCTGTCGGGGCTGGTGATCGCGCTGCTGCGTCTCTACGGCCCACGCTGGCTCAGCACCGTGCTGGTTTTTTACGTCGACACCATGCGCGCCATCCCCATCCTGGTGGTGCTGGTCTGGATCTACTTCGCCTTCCCGCTGCTGGCCGGCGTGACCTTTCCGCCCTTCTGGGCCGCGCTGGTGGGGCTGACGCTGCACATCGCGGCCTATGCCTCGGAGATCATCCGCGCCGGCATTGAATCGATACGGCCCGGGCAGACGCGCGCCGGGCTGGCGCTGGGCATGTCGCGCGCGCAGATTTTGCGCAAAATCATCCTGCCGCAGGCCACCATCCGCATGCTGCCGGCCTTCGGCTCGGTGCTGACCATGGCCATCAAGGACACGGCCATCGCCACCGTGATCGCCGTGCCCGAGCTGATGCACCGCGCCGAAACCGTGGCCGGCCAGAGCTACCGGCCGGTGGAGGTGTTCACGGCCGTCATGGTGCTGTACTTCCTGGTGCTGTTCCCGGTCACCCGCGTCGTCGACCGCATGTACCAAAAACTCGCACACCTGGGGCGCTCATGAACTTCGACTGGAACGTCATCTGGACGCACCGCGGCGCGCTGTGGGACGGCGCGCTCATGACCGTGGGCCTGACGGTGCTGACCATGCTGCTGGCCGTGCCGGGCGGCATATTGCTGGCGCTGATGCGCCTGTCGTCGAACAAGCTGCTGAGTTCGGCCTCGCTGGCTTTCGTGGAATTTTTCCGCAACCTGCCGCTGATCCTGGTGATCTACTGGGCCTTCTACGTGATGCCCATCGCCTTCGACGTGCAGTTCTCCGCGCTCACGACGGCGCTGGTCGCGCTGGTGCTCAACATCTCGGCCTACAACGCCGAGACCTTCCGCGCCGGCATCAACTCCATCCGCAAGGGGCAGATGGAAGCGGCCCTGGCCATGGGCATGTCGCGCCGACAGGCCATGTTCAAGGTGGTGATCCCGCAGGCGGCGCGCCGCATCCTGCCGGTGCTGGCGAGCACCTGGATTTCGCTGTTCAAGGACACCTCGCTGGTGTCGGTGATCGCCGTCAGCGAGCTGGCCTACACCTCGATGCAGATACGCGCCCAGACCTTCCGGGTGCTGGAGATGCTGACCGCCATGGCCGCGATCTACTGGCTGATGGGCTACCCCCAGGCAAAACTCGTGGACTGGATCCACAAAAAATACGGAGTCAAGGAATGACATCAGCTACCCCACAAGACATCACCGCGGCCCCGCGCAAAGGGGCGGACCAGCCGCCCGTGCTGGTCTATGAAAACGTGCGCAAGCTGTACGGCGATTTTGTGGCGCTCAACGGCGTCTCGCTGCAGGTCAACAAGGGCGAGGTCATGTGCCTGATCGGGCCCTCGGGCTCGGGCAAGTCGACGCTGCTGCGCTGCACCAATGCGCTCGAGACCCTGAACGGCGGGCGCGTGCTGCTGGACGGCATCCCGCTGCCGACGCGTGAAACCGAGGTGCGCAAGGTGCGCCAGCGCATGGGCATGGTGTTCCAGAGCTTTGAGCTGTTCCCGCACAAGACGGCGCTGGACAACGTGGCCATGGGCCCCATCACCGTGCTGGGCATGAGCGAGGCCGACGCACGCAAACGCGCCATGGTGCTGCTCGAGAAGGTCGGGCTGGAGTCCAAGGCCGGCAACTTCCCGGCCAATCTCTCGGGCGGCCAGCAGCAGCGCGTGGCAATTGCCCGCGCGCTGGCAATGGAGCCGGAGGTGATGCTGTTCGACGAGCCGACTTCGGCACTGGACCCGGAAACCGTGGGCGAAGTGCTCAACGTGATGAAGAAGCTGGCCCAGGAAGGCATGACCATGATCGTCGTCACGCACGAAATGAGTTTTGCCCAGCGCGTGGCGAACTGGGTGGTGGTGTTTGAAAACGGCGCCATCCTGGAAGAAGGCCCGCCCGCGCAGATCTTCGAGAACCCCACGGTCGCGCGCACGCGCGACTTCCTCGGCCATCTGGGATGGAACGGCTGAGCACCATCCCCCCTTGTCCGCATTTTTTCTTTTCTTACCCCCTGACTTTTCATGAAAATCACCAACGCCCGCGTCATCGTCTGCAGCCCCGGCCGCAACTTCGTCACCCTCAAGATTGAAACCGACGAAGGCCTGACCGGCATCGGCGACGCCACACTCAATGGGCGCGAACTCGCCGTCGTGAGCTACCTGACCGAACACGTCATCCCCWGCCTGATTGGCCGCGACGCGCACCAGATCGAGGACATCTGGCAATACCTCTACAAGGGCGCCTACTGGCGGCGCGGCCCGGTGACCATGAGCGCGATCGCCGCGGTGGACACCGCCCTCTGGGACATCAAGGCCAAGGCCGCCGGCCTGCCGCTGTACCAGCTACTGGGCGGACGCAGCCGCAACGGCGTGATGGTCTACGGCCACGCCAACGGCAGCGACATCGCCCACACGGTGGACGAGGTGCTGCGCTACAAGGAAATGGGCTACCAGGCGATACGCGCGCAGAGCGGCGTGCCGGGCCTCGAAAAAGTCTACGGTGTGGGCAAGGGCAGCATGTTTTACGAGCCGGCCGACGGCAACCTGCCCAGCGAGCACGACTGGAGCAGCGAAAAATACCTGCTGCACACGCCGAAACTGTTCGACGCGGTGCGCCAGGCCGTGGGCCCGGACATCCATCTGCTGCACGACGCGCATCACCGGTTGACGCCCATCGAAGCCGGCCGGCTCGGCAAATCGCTGGAGCCTTTTCACCTGTTCTGGCTGGAGGACGCGACGCCGGCCGAAAACCAGGAGGCTTTCCGCCTGATCCGCCAGCACACCACCACGCCGCTGGCCGTGGGCGAGATCTTCAACACGATCTGGGATTGCAAGGACCTGATCCAGAACCAGCTGATCGACTACATCCGTGCGACTGTCGTGCATGCCGGCGGCATCACGCATTTGCGGCGCATCGCCGACTTCGCCTCCATGCACCAGGTGCGCACCGGTTGCCACGGCGCGACCGATTTGTCACCGGTGTGCATGGGCGCGGCGCTGCACTTCGACACCTGGGTGCCCAACTTCGGGGTGCAGGAATACATGCGCCACACCGAGCAGACCGACGAGGTCTTCCCGCACAGCTACCGCTTCGACAAGGGTTTCATGCACTGCGGCGAGACACCAGGCCACGGCGTGGAGATCGACGAGAAGCTGGCCGCCAAATACCCGTACCAGCGCGCTTACCTGCCGGTGAACCGGCTGCAGCACGACGGCACTTTGTGGAATTGGTAGGGATTGACTTACCCCTATCGGACGCTCACTTCTTGTAGCGCCTTTTCCCCTTCCAGGGGACGGGCGCCTGCGGCCTAGCAAAGCCCGTTCCGCGGCCCCTAATAGATAAGAATCGCGGGGTTAGGCCAGGATCGTTGCGAGGCTGGCTTCCAGGTGCTCGGATGGCAAGCGCTTGAAGCCTGAGCGGGCAAAACGCTGCAGGCGGCCGACCATAAAGGCGACGATCACCGAGGCGCGGACCTGGGCGTCTACCGTGGGGGTGGCGGCGCCGCTGGCGGCTGCCGCGTCGCGCAGGCTTTGTTTGAGGCTGGATTCCAGTTTGTCGAAGAACTGGTTCATGCGTTCCTGCAGGCGCTCGTTTTCAAACACCAAGGCATCGCCGACCATGACGCGGGTCATGCCGGGATTTTTTTCGGCGAACTGCAGCACCATGACCACCAGCTTGCGGGTGCGGACCGAGTGGTCGGGTTCACGTTCGCCGATCTGGTTGATCAGGGTGAAAACGGTTTGCTCGATGAATTCGATCAGGCCTTCGAACATTTGCGCCTTGCTGGCGAAATGGCGATACAACGCGGCTTCGCTCACTTCCAGCCTGGCAGCCAGGGCCGAGGTGGTGATGCGTTCGGCGCCCGGCTGCTYCAGCATGGTCGCCAGGGCCTGCAGGATCTGGACCCGGCGCTCCCCCGGTTTGGGGCGCTTGCGCACCGCRGGCTCGGCGGATGCTGGCGTGGCCTGGGGGCTCAGTTCGGATTCAGACGCTAAGTCGGACATAGGCGATGGA
>NZ_JBFUBY010000237.1:0-14036 GCF_056405515.1 Polaromonas sp. P1_G2 | reverse complement strand
ACAGGTTGAGGCCCGCCATGACTTCATCCATCAGCAGGATGCGAGGCTGTATGGCCAGCGCCCGCGCCACAGCCAGGCGCCGCTGCTCGCTGATGGTCATGCTGGCGGCGGGGCGGTCGGCAAAGCGTTCAAGCCCGGCAAAAGCCAGCCATTCCATGGCCGCCTTGCGGGCCTTGGCCACGTTGTGCTGCAGCAGCATGGCCGCTGTCATCACGTTCTCGCAGGCCGTCATGCTCGAGAAAGTACGCGCGATCTGGAAGGTGCGCGCCACGCCGGCCCGGGCGCAGGCCTCGGGCGGCAGGCCGGCGATGTTGCGCCCGCCCAGCAATATGCTGCCCGCGGTCGGCGCGAAATAGCCCGCCACGCAGTTGAACATCGTGGTCTTGCCCGCGCCGTTGGGGCCTATCAACCCGACGACCTGGCCGGTCTCCACGCTGAAGCTGACGTCCTGGTTGGCCGTCAGCCCGCCGAACTGCTTGCTGACCTGTTTGACTTCCAGCAGCTTCATGAGGCCTCCTTGCCCAGGGTTTGCACCGCGGCCTGCGGCGCGGCCATCTGGCGCCCGGCATGGGCGCGCGCCTCGCGGCGCTCGCGAAAGCTGCGCAGCCAGCCCATCAGACCCGTGGGGTAGAACACCGCGATCACGATGATCAGGCCCGCATAAATGATGACGTCGGTGCCGCGCCCGGTTCCGCCGAAAGCGATGCGCGTGAACTCCTCGATGCTGGTCAGCACCACGGCGCCCACCACCGGCCCGAACAGCGTGCCGACGCCGCCCAGAATGGACACCAGCGCCATCTTGATCGAAAGAGCCGTCGACAGCACCGAGTTCGGGTCGATGTACAGCTCCTTCTGCGCGTACAGGCTGCCGCCCACCGCGGTGAAGAAGGCGCTGACCGACAACGCCACCTGCTTGTAGCGCGCGATGTTGACGCCTATGCTGCGCGCCGCATCGGGCTCGTCCTTGATGGCGCGGAAGTAGTAGCCCAGGTAGCTGCGCTCTATCCACCAGTTGGCGGCCAGCGTGAGGGCCAACAGGCCCAGCGCCAGCCAGTAATACGGCAGCTTGGTGGCGAAGTTCATCCACAGCCAGCCTTGCCGGTCCATGGGCACATAGAGGCCCACCGCGGCGCCGCCGTACTCCCACTCGGTGAAGAATATCTGCACCAGCTCGGCCACCGCGATGGTCGCCATCGCGAAGTAGTGGCCCTTGAGCCGGAAGCAGGACCAACCGAAACCCAGGCTCAGCAGTGCGGCGATAAAGCCGCCGGCCAGCACGCCTATCCAGGGGTTCACGCCGAACTTCACCAGCAGCAAGGTCGAGGCATAAGCGCCCAGGCCGTAAAAAGCCGCATGGCCCAGCGACACCTGGCCGGCGTAGCCGCCCACCATGTTCCAGGCGACGCCCAGTTGCGCCGCCATCAGCACCAGGATGGCCATGTTGAGGTGCGAGGCGTCCGTCACGGCGGGGACGGCCAGGGCAATCGCCAGGGCGGCCAAGGCAAAAATAGAGTGTTTCATAACGCTCACGCCTTGCCCATCAGGCCCTGCGGCCGGAACATCAGCACGCCGAGGAACAGCACCAGCACGATGGCCGTCTTGTACTGCGGCCCGAGCAGCAGGCCGCCCATGACCTCGATCACGCCGACCAGGATGCCGGCCCAGAAAGCGCCCGAGACGCTGCCGAAGCCGCCCAGGTTGACCACCACGAAGGCCAGCAGGATGAAATTGGCACCGACATCCGGAAAGATCGGGAAGAAGGTCGACAGCAGCACCCCGGCCGCGCCGGCGCAGGCCGCGCCTATGCCCCAGGCCAGCGAGAACATCTTGTGCGAATCAATGCCCATGAGGCGCGCGGCTTCCTTGTCGGAGGCGGTGGCTTCCAGGGCCGCGCCCAGCCGGGTCTTGTTCAGGAAAAAGTAGATCAGGCCGGTGACCACGATGGCCCCCACGCCGGCCACCAGCTGCGGCTTGCCCAGCTGTATGCCCAGCAGCTTGACGGTGCCGCTGACGGCCGAGTTCTCGATGGAGCGGAAGTCCGGCTTCCAGAGGAACTGGGCCACGCCGCGCAGCAGGATCATGATGCCGAAGGTGGTAAAGATCTGCGACAGCATGGGTGCGTTGATGATGCGCACGATCACCAGTTTGTAGAGCAGCACGCCGAAGGCGAACAGCATGAGGACCGTCAGCGGCAGCGTGATCATGGGGTCCAGCGCATACAGGGCGAACAGCCAGAAGGCCGAGTACATGCCCAGCATCAAAAACTCCCCGTGCGCGAAGTTCACGATGTCCATGACGCCGAAAATCATGGTCAGGCCGATAGCCACCAGCGCGTAGATCAGCCCGATCAGGATGCCGGAGGCCAGCGTCTGAAGCAATATTTCCGTGGTCATGGTTGTCTCTTGGCTTTTAAGTCAAAGTCCGCGGCTTACTTGCGCTGGTCCCACTTGGGCATAGGCCAGGTCACTTCACGGGACGCCATGTCGAAAGGCCAGACCGTGTTGTACTTGCCGCCCACGATCTGCACCAGGATGCCCTGGCCCAGGGTGTTCTGGCCGGTGGCGTCGAACTTCACGCCTTTCCACGGCATGATCAGCTTGCTGCCAGGCATGTCGGTGGCGGCCAGCGCCTTGCGAATGGCCTCGGGCTCGGTGGAGCCCGCGCGGTTGATGGCGTCCGCCATCACCATCAGGCCGGTGAAGGTGCGCGAGGAATTACCGGTGAAGTTGATCTTGTAACGGCTGTTGAAGAGATCGTTGACCTGCTTGATCAACGGGTTGCGGTTGGCCAGGTCCAGTGCCCAGACTTCACGCGTGATGATGTAGTCGGCGTCCTTGCCCAGCGTCTTGATGAAGTCGGTGTCGGTGAAGCCCGCGTTGTTGGCCAGGATCATGTCCGGCGAGAAACCCAGCTCCTTGTAGGTCTTGATCGACAGGATGGCATCGGCCGTATACGAGGACTGCAGCACCAGGTTGGGGTTGGCGGCCTTGAGCGTCTGCACTTCGGAAGTCAACTGCGTCGTCTTGGCCGGGTACATCACCTGCTTGACCAGGTTCTGCTTGAACTCGGGCGCCAGTTTGGTCTGCAGCTTGGTGGTTTCCGTGCCCCACAAGCCGTTTTCATTGAGGCTGGCGACCACGCCCGCCTTGATGCCTTTTTTGGCTTCGAGTTCTTTCAGGAAATCGAAGGCGTTGTGCACAAACAGGTCGTCGTGCGGCGTGGTGCGGAAGAACCACTTGAAGTTGCGCTGCGTGAGCGAAGCCGACGAGGATTCCGGTGGTCGGCGAAGACCAGCTTGATCTTCGCGCCTTTCAGGTTGGGCAGGCCCTTGCCGGCGGACAGCGGCAGTTCGGACACACCGGGTGCGCCGTTGTTGATGATGTCGGCGGCGAGCTCCAGCGCGCTGCGCAACTCGGCACCCACCGAGGCGCCGGGGCCGGTCAGCGGATACAGCACGCCGATCCTGATCTCCTGCTGCGCATGCGCAAGCAGGCAAAAACCCGCGCCGGCCAGTACCGCGGCCACTCGGGCCCACCATGACTTCTTCATTTCGCACTCCTCGTAAAAACATGACAGTTGGATGACATGTGACGGAGTGTGCGATTTGCAAATGACGAAATCAAACAAGAAATATTTTGCTTACGTCATCGATTTTTTTGATGATCAGGATTTACCCTGATGCACCTTTTTTGGCGGTTTTCAGAGCTTTGGCGGCCGGTTTGCGGGCTGTTTTGGTGCCGCCCTCGCCTTCCCCCGCGAACTCCACGGCCGACCTGACCACCGTTTCCACGGTCGACGAGGTCGGGTCCGTGCGGTAACTGGCATGGATGGGCAAGGCCTTGAGTTTCTTGTCGCAGGTCAGCAATTTGAGACTGGCAAAGCCCGTCAGCCGCTGCACCGCCGCGCGCGGCAGCAAGGCCACGCCGAAGCCGCCCTGCACCAGCTGGACCATGGCCGAGATCGACGAAATCGCGTGCACCTTTTTGGGCTCCATGCGGTTCTGCTTGAAGAGGTCCAGCAGGGTGACGTGCGGCTGCGAGCCCTTCTGGAAGGTCAGCAACTCCATCTCCGCGAGTTCGTCGAGCCGGTAATTTCTTTTTTTGTGCAGTGCCGGATTGCCCACAAACGCCATGTCCATGGGCGGCAGGGCCTGGTTGCGCACGCCGTCGGCCGAGGCCGGCAACACCGCGAACACCAGGTCCAGCGTGCCGCGCTGTACCTGGTCCATCAGGATGGGCGTGGTTTCCACCGTGAGTTCCAGCTCCAGTCCCGGATGGTCGACCCGCAGTTTTTCGAGCCAGGGAATCAGCCAGGAATGCAGCACCGACTCGATCGCCCCTATGCGCATGGACACCGCCATGGGCGCGCCCGAGCCCATCTCCTGCTTGACCTCGCGCTGCAGGTCCAGCAGCTTCTGCGCATAGACCAGGAAGCGCGCGCCCGCCACCGTGAGCTTGAACTGCTTGCCTGCCCGGTCCAGCAGCAGGACGCCCAGTTCGTCTTCGAGCGTGGCGATGCGGCTGGACATGGCCGACTGCGTGAGGAAGAGCTTGTCGGCGGCGCGCGAGATGCTTTTGAGCGAGGCCACCCAGTAAAAAGCTTCGACAAAGCGCAGGTTCATGGCGGGGCCTCAGGGTCGCGAAACGGGTGGGGGCCGGTTTTCGGGGTATGCCCGGTGAACTGGCGCGGGATTTGCGTCTATCCTATTACGACTTATCAATTTCCTGCCCTGGAGCTTTTCATGAAATTCAGAATCACCCTGACGGCCGCCGCCCTCGCCTTCGGCGCCAACGCTTTTGCCCAGACCAAGTGGGACCTTCCCGCCGCCTACCCGGCCAGCAACTTCCACACGGAAAACCTGACGCAATTCGCCGCCGACGTCGACAAGGCCAGCGGCGGCAAGCTCAAGATCACGGTGCATGCCAACGCCTCGCTGTTCAAGGCCAACGAGATCAAGCGCGCGGTGCAGGGCGGCCAGGCCCAGATCGGCGAAATCCTGCTGGTCAACTTCGAGAACGAAAACGCGATATTCGGCGCGGACGGCCTGCCCTTCGTGGCCTCCAGCTATGCCTCGGCGCACAAGCTGGCCGAAGCGCAAAAGCCGGCACTGGAAAAGCTGCTGGGCACGCAAGGCATGAAGCTGCTCTACACGGTGGCCTGGCCGCCCCAGGGCATTTACGTCAACAAGGAAATCACCGCCGTTGCCGACATGAAGGGCCTGAAATGGCGCGCCTACAGCCCAGCCACCAGCAAGATCGCCGAACTGGTGGGCGCACAACCCGTGACGGTGCAGGCGGCGGAACTGAGCCAGGCCATGGCGACGGGCGTCGTCAACAGCTACATGAGCTCCGGATCGACCGGCTACGACACCAAGACCTATGAAAGCATCAAGTACTGGTACGACGTGCAGGCCTGGCTGCCCAAGAATGCCGTCATCGTCAACAAAAAATCCTTTGACGCGCTGGACGCGCCCACCCAGGCCGCCGTCCTGAAGGCTGCCGCGGACGCCGAAACCCGCGGCTGGAAAATCAGTGAGGAGAAAAACGACTTCTACAAAAAAGCGCTGGCCGAAAAAGGCATGAAGATCATGACCCCCTCGCCCAAGCTGGTGGCCGACCTGCGCCAGGTGGGCGGCATCATGAAAGCCGACTGGACCAAGCGCGCCGGCCCCGAGGGTGAAGCGATGCTGTCCGCCTTCGACAAATCCAAACGGTGAAGAAATAAACATGCGCCGCATGCTCGATGCGCTGTACGACGGCGCGGCATGGCTGGGGGCGCTGTTCATGGTCGRCACGCTGCTGTCGGTGCTGGCCGGCGTGCTGGACCGCCAGTTCGCATGGTCCCTGCGCGGGACCGACATGTATGCGGGCTACTGCATGGCCGCCAGCGGCTTCCTCGCGCTGGCCCATACCCTCAAGAAGGGTGAGCACATCCGTGTCACGCTGATCCTCAATGGGCTGAAAGGCTCGGCCCGGCGCGCGCTGGAAATCTGGGCCCTGGCCGCGGCTACCGCGCTTTCCATGCTGTTTGCCTGGTACAGCGTCATGCTGTCGGTCAACTCCTATGCCTTCCACGACATCTCCACCGGAAACGACGCCACGCCACTTTGGATTCCGCAGATCACCATGGGCGTGGGCGCGGTCATCCTGATGATCGCCTTCATCGACGAGCTGGTGCTGGAGATCCGGGGTCGGCGTACCCAGGCAGGCAGCGATGAAGCGCTGCACCACGAATAAATAAAGAAAAACAAAGAACCTTCATGTCCGATCTCGCCATCACCTCGCTGCTGATTCTTTCGCTTTTCCTGATCCTGGGCTCCGGCGTCTGGATTGGCCTCACGCTCTCGGGCGTCGCCTGGATAGGCATGCAGCTGTTCTCTTCACGCGCCGCCGGAGACGCCATGGCAGTCACCATCTGGGGATCCTCCTCCAGCTGGACGCTGACGGCCCTGCCGCTGTTTGTATGGATGGGGGAAATCCTGTTCCGCACCAAGCTCAGCGAAAGCATGTTCAAGGGCCTCGCGCCCTGGGTCAGTCGCTTGCCGGGCGGCCTGCTGCATACCAACGTCATCGGCTGTACCATCTTTGCGGCGGTCTCGGGCTCCTCGGCGGCGACCTGCGCCACCATTGGCAAGATGACGCTGCCGGAGCTGGCCAAACGCGGCTACCCGGAAGACATCACGATAGGCTCGCTCGCGGGCGCCGGCACGCTGGGCCTGCTGATCCCGCCGTCCATCATCATGATCGTCTATGGCGTCAGCGCGGACGTGTCCATCGCCCGGCTGTTCATCGCGGGCGTTTTTCCCGGCCTGCTGCTGGCCTCGCTGTTCTCCGGCTACCTTGTCGTGTGGGCCCTGCTCAACAAAGGCAAGATCCCGCCGCCCGACGCCGCGATGAGCTTCGGTGAAAAAATCTACGAGTCGCGCCACCTGATACCGGTCGTGCTGCTGATCGGTGCCGTGCTGGGCTCCATCTATACCGGCGTGGCCACCGCGACCGAAGCCGCGGCCATCGGCGTCGTCGGCTCCCTCGTGCTGGCCGTGGTGCAGCGGTCCATGAGCTGGAGCACTTTCAAGGAATCCTTGCTGGGCGCGACGCGCCTGTATTGCATGATCGCGCTGATCCTGGCCGGCGCCGCCTTCCTGACGCTGAGCATGGGCTACATCGGCCTGCCCCGCCACTTGGCGGAATTCGTCTCAAGCCTCGGGCTGAGCCCCTTCATGCTCATCATCGTGCTGAGCATCTTCTACGTCGTCCTGGGCTGCTTTCTCGACGGCATTTCGATGGTGGTGCTGACCATGGGCGTCATCCTTCCCACGGTGCAGGCGGCCGGGCTGGACCTGATCTGGTTCGGCATCTTCATCGTCATCGTGGTCGAGATGGCGCAGATCACTCCCCCCGTAGGCTTCAACCTGTTTGTGCTCCAGGGCATGACCAAAAAAGAAATCACCTATATCGCGCGGGTCACCTGCGATAGGCCGTGGCGGCCTATCGCCACGGACGCAACAGCCTCTCGTCATCCGTCAGCGCCCAGGTCTTCAGGCCTGTGGCCGCTTCAATCGCCTGCCGGTAAGGCGGCAGGTTGGTGCATTCCAGCACCACGACCTGCAGCGAAGGCTCGCGCTGCCTGAGCGCCATCGCCGCATCCACCACATCCCGGCGGGCTTTTTCCATATCCAGGCTGTCACGGTTGCCAAGGATGGCCGTCACAAACTCCCCGGTGGGCTCCACGCCCTGAACCACCACATCACCCAGGCGGTCTGACGGCACGCCGGCCGCAAGCAAATGGTCGGGACCCAGCGCGGCCGCGCTGATGGTCAGCACGCCGACCTTGGGCTGCTGCGCCAGCAATCCCGGCAGTTGCAGCAGGCTGGAAGTGATCACGGGCACCCGGGCGGCGGCCTGCAGTTCGGCCTGCAACAGCACCAGGAAGCCGCAGCTCGTGGTGATGGCGCGCGCGCCCTCTGCCTCCAGCGCCTGCACCGCGTGGACAAAGGCCGGCGCCACGCCCGCGGCGCGCAAGCCCTCCGCCGTCTGCACAATCGTGCCGGGCCAGGCGCCCCGCACCACGCGCTGGCGCACCGGCACGCCAAAGGCATCGGGATGGCCCACGTCGCCGGGCGGCCTGGGGAAACGCGTATCGAGCATGACCACGCCCAGGAAGCCGGTCTCGCCGGAGGAGGATGCAGCGGTTAAAGTCATGGCTGCATTGTCCCGCCAAAGCCAGCCCACCTCCTTCACCTCCCACATACGCCATGCTGACTGTCCTTGCCATCTCCATAGGCGCCTCGCTGGGTGCGCTGGCCCGCTGGAGCCTGAGCCTCTGGCTCACGCCCGGCGGCATCATTCCCTGGGGCACGCTGGCCGCCAACCTGATAGGCGGCTACCTGATAGGTGTCTGCATCGCGGCCTTCCAGGCCATGCCGCACCTGGACCCGGTCTGGCGCCTGGCGCTGGTGACCGGCTTCCTGGGCGGGCTGACCACCTTTTCCTCGTTTTCGGCCGAGGTCGTGATCTTCCTGATGGACGCGCGTTACGGCCTGGCGGCCCTCACGGCCACGGTGCACGTGCTGGGTTCGCTGCTGATGACGGTGGCGGGCCTGAAGTCCGCGATGTTCCTGATCGCCGCCAACGCGCGCTGATCTCTCCGTGAACCCCGGCCTTTGCCACAGCGGCGCACTCAAGCAAAACCCCTGGCTACCGCAAGCCGCCGGAATTGGCCACAATCGGCCATGGCTTCCATGACCTCCCTTCATACCGCCCCCGCAATGGGCGGCCAGGACCGGCTGGCGCGCATAGGGCATGCCCGGCAGTCGGTGCTGTATGGCGAAGCCGGGGCGGATGCCACGCCGGCCCTGGAAAGCTGGATAGAGCGCTCCTGGCTGCGCTGCCTCGCCAGCGGCCAGCGCCCTGAGCAAGCCCCCTCCTTCGACATCCTGCCGGCCGCCGAAACGCGGCGCCACCAGGATGCCAACCACCAGCTGGTGCAGGCCGCCAGGCCCGCACTGGAGCGCCTGGGGCGCGCGATTGCCGACACCCGTTACTTCGCCATCCTGACCAACCAGGCCGGCGTGGTGGTCGACGTCAACGGCCCCATAGACCGCGGCGACAGCCGCGCCGACGTGATCACGCGCATAGGCACCGACCTGTCGGAAGCACGCGTGGGCACCACCGCCATAGGCGCGGCACTGACTGAACTGCAGCCGGTGTGGCTGCACCGCGGCGAGCACTTCTTCGACGCGACCTCGGTCTATAGCTGCGCCGGCGCGCCGCTGTTCGGCCCCGACGGGCACTGCGCCGGCATGCTGGACCTGACCGGCATCGAAGCCGCCGAGCGGCCCGAACTCAAGCACCTGGTCACCCAGTCCGCGCGCAGCATCGAGAACGCGCTCACGCTGGGCCGGCCCCATGCCCTGCTGATCCGGCTCAACTGGCCGGGCCGGGTGCTGGGCGACGACACCGACGGCCTGGTCTGCGTGGACGCCGACGGCTGTGTCACCGGCGCCAACCCGGCGGCGCGGCAAATGGTCTCGCGCCTGGGTGCCACGGCTGACGGCATGCCGCACTGCAGTGAGCTGTTTGCCATGCCCTTTGAAATGCTGTTTGACGCGGCGCAGCGCCGCAGCCCCGCGCAAGGCGGCGTGCTGGAGGCGCCGCTGTGGACCGGCCTTCGCCTGCATGCGCTGCCGGTGCTGGCAGGCCGGGAAGCCGCGCCCGCCTCGCTGCAATTGCCGCTTTCGGGCGACTCGGCCCGGCCGCTCAAGGAGCTGGAAACCGCGCTGATCCGCAAAGCCGTCAGCGACGCACGCGGCAATGTGCTGCAGGCCGCCAAGGCGCTGGGCGTAAGCCGGGCCACGGTGTACCGACGGCTGGGCCCGGGCAAGCGCGGCTAGGGCCAGGCCCTAGTGCTTGTGCTCTGCCGCGGCACCGGTTGCGCCCGGTGCCGCGGTGCCCACCGGCAACTTCAGCTCCAGCCGGCTTTCCACGCCCTTGGCGTCCTTGAACAGCAGGGTCACGGGAACCGTGCTGTCCTTGGCCAGCGGCGCTTTCAGGTCCATCAGCATGATGTGGTAGCCGCCGCCCTGCTTGAGCTCCACCTTTTTGCCGGCCGGCAAGTCCAGCGACGGCAGGCCGCGCATTTTCATGACGTCGCCTTCCATCTTCATTTCATGCACTTCGGCCACGCCCGCGACCGGCGACGCCACGCCGACCAGCCGGGTCGCGTCTTTGGCGGTGAGGCTCATGAAAGCACCCGTGCTCTTTTGCCCCTGCACGGTGGCGCGCGCCCAGGCGCCTTCGACCTGGACGGCGGCGGTCTGCGCCATGGCGGCCATGCCGCCCAACAGCAACGAAAACGCGAGTGCGGTTTTTGAAAATTTTGCGGATGTCATGTCAAAGTGTTCCTTCAAACGGTGAACTGGATTTAAAAGAAGAAGGCAGCCCTGGCGCGCTCAGTGGTTGTGCTCACCGCCACCGCCCGCGGCCATCAGCTCCAGCGCAGCGGCGGGGTTTTTCAGCTCCGACGGTTTCTGGCCGGGCTTGGGCACCTCCGCCCAGTCGACCCTGCCTTCTTCACAGACCTGCATGACCGGCCAGTACAGCATGCCGGCCTTGGCGGGAAGCTTGGCCTGCAGCACAAACTCGTCGTACCAGTCGTTCTGCAGGTAGTCGGCCGGCGTCTTGGCCGTCCAGCTGATGCGGGACACTTCCTCGGTGATGGCCTTTCCGTGGTCCTGCCGCGGCTGGGCCAGTTTTTCACGCGTGACTTCGAGCGTCCAGCCGGCTTTGGGCATGGGCTTGGCGCCCTGCACACCCTCGGGAATGGTGACCACGATCTGCTTGACCGGCGAGTTGCCACAACCGTGCCCGACCTTGAAGGTCCCCTTGTAATAGCTGCCGGCATTGGCCACCTGGTATTCCAGCGTGACGTGGGCGGCGGCGGGCAGCGAGGCGGCGAGGAACAGGGCACTTGCCACCCCGAAAGGGCGAGCGGAAGCGGCGATGGTTTTAAGTGTGTTCAGGTAGTTCATGGTTCATCCTTGGTGAGGGTATAAATTCAGGCGGCGGGTCAAAGGCTGAAGTTGAGTTCGGCCATCAAGGTGCGCTGCGGATAAGGGTGGAAATTCCAGTATTGGTAGTTGTTCAGGTTGTCGATGCCGACGGCCGCGCTCCACTGCTTGCCGGCCTGGTAGCGCACGCGCACATCGGTCGTGAAGTACTTGCTGGTGCCCTGATAGGCAAAACCATTGACGTCGCTGTTGTCCAGGCTGGAGTACTGCCGGCCGCTGTAGCGCGCGCCCACCGTGGCTGTCCAGGCCGCGTCGAAGCGGTAGCTGGCCAATGCCGTCGCACGCCACACCGGCACGCGCGGCTGGTATTTGCCCAGCGTATCGCCGGGCACCGCCACAAAGCCGCTGTTGTCCTTGATGCGTGAATCAGCGTACGTCACGCTGCCGCTCAGGTCCAGCCCTTTTTTCAGCACGTCGTTGCCGTTGAAGGCCAGTTCCACGCCCTGGGTCTTGATGCGCCCGACGTTCTGCACGCGGCTGATGTTGCTGTTGGCGACGGGGTCGAAGGTGGTTTGCGAATACAGCGCGTCGCGCGTGTTCTCGGTGAAGAAGGTCAGGCGCAGCAAGGCGTTGCCCAGGTCTTTTTCCGCGGTCAGTTCGGTGGTCCAGGATTTCTCGGGCCGCAAATTCGGGTCGTTGATGTACTGCGAATTGACGCTGGCCGTCGCGCCGTACAGCTCGCCCACCGTCGGGAAACGCACAGCGCGCCCGGCGGAGGCCTTGAGTGTGGTGTCGGCCGACCATTGGTAAGACAGCGCCGCTTTGGGCGATACCGCGCTCTCGCTGCGCGCCGCATAGCCAGTATTGGCCGGGTTGCCCGCGCCAAAGCTGGTGAAGCCGCCGGAGGCCGTCCAGCTCTCGAGCCGCGCGCCCAGCACGGTTTTCCACCTGGGCGCGAAGGCCCAGGCATCCTGTGCATAGACGCTGCGCAAGCGGGTCTTGCCGCCCACGTCGCTGACCACCGCGCCCGGCCCGCTATTGAGCCAGTTGGCCGCATTGGATTTGAGGATGCGCAGCGTGTAGCTGTCCTGCTGGAAACCGAAGTCCACGATGTGCGCGCCCTTGATACCGTCCGGCCGCCAGATGCCCTTGAAGGCCAGCGTGTTCCAGCCCGTGCCACCCTGGTCCTGCAGGGTGCCGGCGCCGCCGTTCAGTGCACCCGGCTGCGCGGTGGTAGCCGCGCGGACCTGGTCCTTCTGGTAGTCGTAAAGGCTGCCCGCCACCTCCCAGTCCCACACGCCTTGCGTATTGGACTTGACCGAGAGGCCATGCATCACGTGGGTCAGCACCTCGTTGCTCACACCGAAATCGCTGGCCGCCAGGGTGTAGCCCCGGCCGTCAATGCTCACATTGCCGCTGTACACCGGCGCACCCGCTGCGTTGCGCAGGTAGCTCTGCGAGCGGTTTTCCGCCGTGTTCTTCCAGTAGCCCAATGTGTAGCTGGCGCGCACCGTCGATGAAAAATCGTAGGCCACCTTGAGCTTGAGGTGCTCCTGCTCGGTCTCATACTGCGTGGCGCCGCCCAGCAACAGCCAGGGCACATTGCGCGTGTTCAGGCCAGGCACCGCGCCGCTCACCACCGTGGCGCCCGGCGCGGGAGCCGTGGTGCTCAGCGTGCGCGTGGCGAAGGTCAGCGGCTGGCCCGCGCTTTCGGTACGGTTGGCATTGATGAACCACGACCAGTCGCCGCTGCGGTTGCCCAGCGAGGCGCTGGCCTGGCTTCCGCTGAAGCTGCTGTTGGTGCCATAAAGCTTGAAGTCCTGCGTGAAACCGCTGAGCTTGGCATGCGCCTCGAACTTCGTCGGCATGCGCGTGACGTAGTCCACCACCGCACCCACCGAGTTGCCCGGATAGGCCGCCGAGAACGGGCCATACAGCACGTCGACCCGCTCGATTTCCTCGGGCGTCACCAGGCCCCAGCGCGGCGCGTAGTTGGTGCCGTTGGCAATCCCGTTGCCCAGGTAGTTGGACAGCAGGATGCCGTCGGCATATACCGCCGAACGCGCGCTGTTGCCGGTGCCCGAGGCTCGGCTGGACAGGATGGCGTGGTTGTAGTCGCCGATGTAGCGCTTGCGCACCAGCAGGCTGGGGAAGTACTTGAGCGCGTCCTCGCTGTCGGTGGCGTTGATGGTTTGCGCGATCTGCTCGCGCGTGATGCCTTCAAGCGTCGTCGGGATCTGCGTGGGCAGGGAGGTCGGCTGGCCGCTGGTGACGGTGACCACGCCCAGGGATTTTGCCGGCGCGTCGGCCTGCGGCGCCTGCGCGAAAGCCGCCAGGGGGAAGGCCAGCGCGGTGGCGCCGCGCCAGGCAAGTGCGCACGGTGTGCGGGAAAGGTTCATGAAAACTCACACTCTGAAATGAACGGACGCGCAGCAGCAAGGCCGCGCGCGGGAATGCCTCAGGCGAGGCGGTTCAAATCAGAGTGCGGGAGGCCCGCGGCTGAAGGGCAGCCCGGGGACAGCGGCGCCGGCACTTGCCGGGACGTCCGCCACGGCAACAAAATCGCCGGAAAAACACGGAGCGGCGGCCACCGGCAAAGGCGGCAGCACCAGGCCCGGCGAAGCGCAGAGGTCGCAGCGCAGGCCCATGGAGCCCGCGTCGCCGCCGGCGGCATCACCGCTCGCATTGGATGAAACGGTGTTAATGCTGCAGATGCCGCCCAGCTTGCCGGTCTGCACGTCCTGGGCCAGCATGGACACCGGTGCCCACAGCGCCGACAACACCGCCAGGAAGGCCAGCCAGGTGGCTAGGCGTTCCCATACTGGGAGGGGTTGGCGGGGGGCTGGGTGGTAGGGCACGGGGGGATTATAAGTTGCCGGTTCTTGCGCCGGCTTGCGCGCCCCTGCCCTCTGCTAAGTCCTGCTGGCCGGGAGTCGCCCGGCATGCGACTCACTTTTTTTGCTTCGCCAAAAAAAGTAAGCAAAAAAAGGCGACCCGCAGTCTGGGTCCCACCCGCAGTCTGGGTCCC
>NZ_JBFUBY010000236.1:0-6560 GCF_056405515.1 Polaromonas sp. P1_G2 | reverse complement strand
GCGAGGGCTCGAGCTGCAGGACGGTGACCGCGTTACGAATGGGCGCCAGCGGGTTGCGCAGTTCATGCGCGAGCATGGCCAGGAACTCATTCATGCGCCGGCTGGAACGCTCCAGTTCCTCCAGCCGCCGGCGCTCGGACATGTCGCGGGTGATCTTGGCGAAGCCGCGCAACTGCCCTTCGGCGTCCCGGATGACGGTGATGACGACATTGGCCCAGAAGCGGGAACCGTCCTTGCGGACCCGCCAGCCCTCTTCTTCCGCCCGGCCTTTTTCAAGCGCTGCCCGCAGCTCGTTCTCGGGCATGCCGAGCGCCAGTTCCTCGGGCCGGTAAAACAGGCTGAAGTGGCGGCCTATAGCCTCGGCCGCGCTGTAGCCTTTGAGGATTTGCGCACCCGTGTTCCAGCTCTGGATGATGCCCTCGGGATCGAGCATGTAGATGGCATAGTCCTGCACGCCCTCCACCATCAGGCGCAGCCGTTCTTCGCTTTCCCGCAGGGCCTGCTCGTGCCTGCGCCTTTCGGTGAGGTCGCGGGTCACCTTGGCGAAGCCCGCATGGCTTCCGTCCGGATCGGTCAGCGAGGTGATGACCACATTGGCCCAGAAACGCGAGCCATCCTTGCGGACCCTCCAGCCTTCATCCTCGAAGCGGCCGTTCTGTTTGGCGAGTTTGAGTTCCTGCTGGGGCCATCCGGTGGCCCGGGCTTCGTCCGTGTAAAACATGGAGAAATGCCGCCCCATCACCTCATCGGCGACGTAACCCTTGATGCGGGTCGCGCCGGTATTCCATGACACCACGTGGCCGCCCGGATCGAGCATGAAAATCCCGTAATCGACCACGGAATCGACCAGCAGGCGGAACCGTTCGATGCTGACTGAATCCACGGGAAGAACGGTAGTGAGGGTCATAGCGGTCAATCTCCTGCTTCGGCACTCCGCGCAGGTTCACGGCATGAAAATAAGGCTTGCTGCTGCGTACAAATACGGGCCCCCCAAGAGACCAGGGCAAAAAAAACCCCGGGCGGCCCGGGCCTCAAAACTGGTAAATCCAGAGGAGTGATGCGCGCCCCTCACAGGGCTCGCCACTTCAATATAGCCAAGCCGTTCGTAACATTGTGTAGGAGAACGCCGCATTCGCAGCGTGCGGCGATGCGGCCAGGCGAGCGACCGGAAAGTCTTATTGCTTTCGTCGTATGACGAAGGCATTGCCGGCCTGCTCAAACCCCAGCGCGGGATAGTAAGACATGGCATCGGGCGCCGAGAGCAGGATCAGGGACACCTGGTCCCCGATGATGGCTTGTGTGCGCCGGATCAGTTCCTTGCCGATGCCGGCGCCCTGGTATTTTTTGTCCACGGCGAGGTCCGACAGGTAGCAGCAATAGGCATGGTCGGTCAGCGAGCGGCTCAGGCCCACCAGCTCATTGCCCACCCATGCTGACAGCAGCAGACTGGGCGCGGAGAACATGCGGGCAATCCTCGGAAGGTCGGCCGTGGGACGCTTGATGCCTGATTGCTCGAAGACGCGCACGACGTCCACGGGATCAAGCGGGTAGTTGTGGCGGTATTCAACGGTGATGTTTGTCATGGTCAAGGGCCTGAAGTTTGACGTGATCGTTTTATCCAGCATCGGCCATCGCCGCAATAGACACTTTCAGCCCAAACGTTCCAGAACAGGCAGCTTCGCGCCCCGATGCGTTTCGGCATCACACCACGACAACATCGCCCCAGGCCAGCCCGATATACAGCCCGCCCCAGAGAAAGAACATGCCAATGGCAAACAGCACAAGGACTGCGGTGAACCGGTCGACAGCGGTCATCTCGATCCAGCCGCCATCTGTCAGAAGTTCCAGGAGTATGTCGACCCAACGCACGGGTCGCGTCCGGATTTCCGGCTCGTGCCTGGAAACCAGGACCTTCCAGGCCCCCACCAGGAACAGGCCGCCGATAAAGCAGCAGAGGACGGCGAAGGCGTCAATCATGAGGGCGGGATCAGCGCTTTTTTGAGCGAAGCGCTCAGGCCTCGGCAATCACCGCGATGGACACTTTGAGCCCTGGCACCCGAACCGGCAGCTTCGCGCCCTGCCGCGCGGGTGGGTTCACCGGAAACCACTTGAGCCACTCTTCATTCATGCCCGCGAAGTCGGCCTCTTCCAGGATGATGACGGTGGCGCTCACGACCTTGTCGAGGGAAGATCCCGCCGCCTTGAGGATCGCCGACACGTTGTGCAGGCACTGCCGGGTCTGCTCCTGGATGGTCTCGCCCGCAATCTTCCCGGTGGCGGGATCGTGCGGCCCCGTGCCCGAGACGAACACAAGGCCTGCGGCCCGCACCGCCTGGCTGTGGGTCGGTGGCGGGCTTGGAGCGTCGAAGGTTCGAATGATGTCTCTTGCCATGATTGTCATCCGTGTAGCGGGATGTTGAGGGGATGGACGGGACCAGGTCCCGCAACGATTCTAGGCGGCCGGCCTGCGGGTTGCCTCCCCACAATGGACTAGATCTTGAGGGGGTCAAGGTATTCATGCTTCAAGATGATCCGCGCCAGGCGATGCTCGAGGTAATTGACGGAAGGCTTCTTTCCATCCGACCTGAAAACAAAGTACTCGCCGTATTGATTCCTGGCATAAACAGTCAGGGCGTAAGTCGTGTTCTCACCGTTGCTGTGGTCTTCGTCTTGACGGACGACTACCGCGCTCCGGCCTTCAAATGCAAATCTCGGATCATTCGAGTGAACGGCACTTTCCTGAAACTGCCGCATTGCCACGTCGATGCGGCTTTCCCCCGAATGACGCCTTGCATACAGGGCATAAGCCGTAATTCCAAGCGCTGAAAGCAGAAACAGCGCGGCTGAGAAAAAGTTGGCGTCGTACATGAGCGGGAAAGCCACCTTGAAGTTGATTGACTGCCCAGCAGACTGCACGGAGCCTTACCGACACCGGTTAAAGCAAACTCTTATAAGACCAGCCAAAACAGGCGACACCACCCTTGCCCGCGGAAACACTGCCGTCCACCCAATCGCAGTTGGGGCCGCGCTGGTGCGACCTCACGCCCATGGCCGTGAACCTGGAAGGACGCGCCGGGTCGCGCGAAACCTCGGCTTGCAGAATGTCTCCGGGACTGAACCCCATGCCGCTCGGAACCAGCACCTTGCCCACCACATTGCGGCCGGAGACGGCGAGCGCCGCGTACTGGTTCTCCCTGGCCTGCAAGGACATGGCACACACGATATCGCGCCGCATACATGCGCTGCTGGCCAGGATATCGCTGTCAGGGACGTCCGACAGCGAGACCACCACGCCATAGACTCGCTCGCCGGCGGCCTTCTCCATGAATTCCGGCGAGGGCGGGCTCGCGCAGGCCGTGAGCAACACGGCCGCTGTAGCCGTGAAGAGAACTGAACGCATCGGCAAACTCCTCTCGAACCGTTTTCTGATGAATGGGAGCAATTCCTGCCGCGATTCTAGGGTCGCAGGCCGCAAACGGCCTCCTCACAATGAACCAGGGAATCAGGACAGGCAGCCCTGGCCGCTAGCTTTGATCCGGACGGCTTGACTCGCGTGCTTTTTCTTTGCGCATGGCGGCATCGACTATTTTCAGCAGCGGCATGACAACCCAGACTCCTGCGAAGACCGCATACAGGGACCACACCACGAAGAGCGCGCTTCCCCTTGCATGCGGTCCCTTATAGGCGATGACGGCCAGGCCGAGCAGTATCCAGCCGGCAAATGCAATAAGGAGACGTTTTCTTGCCGTCATGGGTAGATGACTGTACCGATATTTTCGCTTTTGCTCGCTTTATGCGCTGTCACCGGAAAGTCCCCCTGCAGACTTCATCTGCCGCAACCAGGCCCCTGGCGCCAGACCCACACTGCCCTTGAAGCGCCGGCTGAAATGGCTCTGGTCGGCGAAGCCGCAGGCGGCTGCGACCTCGGCCAGGCCCTGCCCGGCCAGCATGGCGGACTGGGCGCGTTCCAGGCGCACGGCGTTGAGATAGATATGCGGCGGCACGCCGAACTGCCGGGCGAAGGCGCGGGTCAGGTGCACGCGCGAGAGGCCGGCCTCGCGTGCGAGGGCTTCGACGGTGATGTCCTCGCCGTAGTGGCTGCGCAGGTAGTCGCGGATGCGGGCCATGCGGGCGGCGCCGGCGGCCTTGGTGTCGTCGCCCGCGCTGCGCCGTTCACCGTAGCGTTGCAGCAGCCGCACCAGCACATCACGCGTGAGCTCCTCGGCGCGCAGCGACTCCTGGGCCTGCCCGGCCGCGCCTATGGCCTGCGCCAGCGCGCGGCCCATGGCCGCGTCGCGCACCACGGGCTGGCGAAAGTAGGCGGCCATGTCGACGCCTGCCTCCTTGTCGCGGCATTCGTCGACCACCTGGGGCGCCACGTACAGCATGCTGTAGCCGAAACCCTCCTGCGTGCCGCGCTGGCCGTCGTGTGGCTCGTCGGGGTTGAAGAGGATGACGTCGCCGCGCAGGCTGGCGTGCAGCGTGCCGCCGCAATGAAAAGTCTGCACGCCGGAGGCGGTGACGCCTATGGAATAGGTTTCGTGGCTGTGGCGCTCAAAGCTGTGCTCGGTGAAGTGGGCCTTCATCTGCGTCACGCCGGCCAGGGCGCCCGGGCGAAAGTTTGCCCAGTCTTTGGCGGTGGTTTCCTGGGCATGGTGCATGAAACAATCGTACAAGACGCGGCGGGCACGGACAAGCAGACTCTCTTCTTTCATACACGCAAGAGGAATTTTCATGAAAACAGACGCCATAGACCTGCAGGCCAAGCTCGCGAGTTTTGAAGGCCACTGGCAGCCGCGCACCGTGAGCGAGTTCAACGGCCACGACGTGATGGTGGTCAAGGTCCAGGGTGAGTWCAGCTGGCATTCGCACCCCGACAGCGACGACTTCTTCCTGGTGCTCAAGGGTGAGCTGCACATCGATATCGAGGGCCGGCCCACCGTGATGCTCAAGCCCGGCCAGCTCCATGTGGTGCCGCGCGGCGTGCGGCACCGGCCGCGCGCGGTAGAGGAAGCGCACTTGCTGCTGATAGAACCGACCGGCGCGCCCAACAGCGGTGATGCGGCGACGGCGGCGCCGCGGCGGGTGATCTGAGGCCGGATTGGCGCTACCCCGTCGGAGGGTAGAAACCCCAATTACTTGACTTTGTCAATTAATTGCTTGACGATAGCCGCATGGCCTCGTCAAACTCCCCTACCCTCCCCACTCCCCTCATTCCGGCGCCTTCCGCGCCAGCCGCCAGCACCGCCCACATCAAGGCGATCCGCGGTTTCAACCGCTTCTACACCCAGCGCATCGGCGTGCTCGACCCTTACCTGGGCAGCGAGTTCTCGCTGACGGAGGTGCGGGTGCTCTACGAACTTGCCCACCGCGACCAGCCGACGGCCACCGAGCTGAGGCGCGACCTGTCGCTGGACGCCGGCTACCTGAGCCGTATCCTGCGGCGCTTTGAAGGCAAGGGCTGGCTGGCGCGCGTGCCTTCGCCGGCCGACGCGCGGCAGAGCCTGCTCAAGCTGACGGAGGCCGGTCACTCGGCGTTCGCACCGCTGCAGCAGCAGTCGCGCGACGAGGCGGCCGCCCTGCTCGCGGCGCTGCCACCGCAAGACCAGCACAAGGTGGTGGGCGCGATGACCACGGTGCAGCGCCTGCKGGCCGGGCCCGACGAGGCCGCGGCGACGCGCACCGTCGTCTTGCGCGACCCGCAGCCGGGCGACATGGGCTGGGTGGTGCAGCAGCACGGCGAGATCTACGCGCGCGAATACGGCTGGAACAGCGAGTTCGAGGCGCTGGTGGCCGACATCGCGGGCAAGTACCTTAAGCACCACCGGCCCGACTGCGAGAAATGCTGGATCGCCGAACTGGACGGCGAGCGCGTGGGCGCGGTGTTCGTGGTGCGCAAGTCGGCCACGGTGGCGCAGTTGCGCATGCTGATCCTCACGCCTGGGGCGCGCGGACTGGGTCTTGGCGGGCGCCTGTCGGACGAATGCATCGCGTTCGCGCGCGCCAAGGGCTACAAAAAAATGGTGCTCTGGACCAACAGCTGCCTGACGGCGGCGCGCGCGATTTACGCCAGGCGCGGCTTTGAACTGGTCAAGAGTGAGCCGTATCAGGGTTTTGGTCATGAATTGGTTGGCGAAACCTGGGCGCTAAAGCTTTAGGCGTACAGGGCCGGAAGTTTCCAAGGCTTTGAGCGTTAGCCCTCGTGAATAACGAAGAGCGAGCTATTGTTTTAATAGCGGATGAAGCACCTCGGCTTCTCGCGGGCCGGCCGGGGCATGCGGTGCGCGCGGCGATAATGGGCGCATGAGCCCCCTGCCCGCGGAAGAGCGCCCGCAACCCAAATYCCTCACCGACCTCTTTGTTTCATTCACCCTGCTGGCCCTGCAGGGTTTCGGCGGCGTCCTCGCCGTCGTGCAGCGTGAGCTGGTCGAAAAAAAACGCTGGATGACGCGTGAGGAGTTCATCGAAGACTGGGCGGTGGCGCAAATCATGCCGGGCCCCAATGTGGTGAACCTTTCCTTGATGGTGGGCGGGCGCTACTTCGGCCTCAAGGGCGCGAT
>NZ_JBFUBY010000235.1:0-6569 GCF_056405515.1 Polaromonas sp. P1_G2 | reverse complement strand
GCACCCGGGACAACGACAGCTTCAATCGCCTCCATGCGGAGCAACTGCTGTATTTGCCGGGCGTGCGGCAGGTCCGTACCTTCATGGTGCTCAAGCAGGTGCTCTCGACCACCCAATTGCCGATCTAGTGCCGATCCAGTGCTGGTCTTGTGCTGGTCAGGCTGAGATTTTTTCCCAGCTCAGGTCAAACTTCAGCAAGTACTTGCGCAGCCTGTCCGCGTCGTTGACCACGCTGCGCTGCGTGCGTGAGACATTGAACAGCGCCCGCCCGGCATCACTGAGGGAGTCGCTTTTGCGGCACACCTCGATCACGGCCTGAAGCTGCAGCCGGTCAAAATAATCCAGCGTGTCCGCGGCGCTGCCCAGCAGGCCGGCGAGCGATACGGCGCTGCCGCCCGCTTCCGGCTCCGTGGCCTGCCACTGCCAGCGCAGCCGCGCGATCTCCGCCTCCACCAGGCCCAGGCCTATGCGGCCGTTGTCGCCCAGCGTGGCAAGGCGCGTGATGGAGGCGCTGAGGTCGCGAAAATTGCCGGTCCAGACGGCCTCACCCGATTGCGCGAAGCGTAGATACGCGGCGCGGGCCTCGGTGGTCATGCGGGTCTTGCGGCCCAGGTCTTCGGAGGCCAGCATGAGCTGGTGGTCCATATTGGGTTCGATGTCCTCCCGGCGTTGGGAGAGGCCGGGCAGGGTGTAGGTCCAGAGGTTGATGCGCGCGAACAGGTCTTCGCGAAAGCGCCCGCGCGCGACTTCCGCGCGCAGGTCCTTGTTGGTGCCGGCTATCAGCTGGAAGCTGCTTTCAACTTCCTTGTCGGCGCCCACGGGCAGGAAGCGTTTTTCCTCGACGGCCTTGAGCAGCATGGCCTGCTCATCCAGGCCCAGTTCGCCAATCTCGTCGAGAAACAGCACGCCCTTGTCGGCGGTGCGCAGCAGGCCGGGGCGGTCGCCGGCCGCGCCGGTGAAAGCGCCTTTTTTGTGGCCGAACAGGGCGGAAGCCGCGCCGTCGCCGTGCAGGGTCGCGCAGTTCACGTCGACAAAACCGCCGCCGACCTGGTGGCGCGATTTTTTGAGTTCAAAGATGCGCCGCGCCAGCATGGACTTGCCCGCGCCCGTGGGCCCGGTCAGCAGGATGGGCGCCTTGCTCTGCACGGCAATGCGCTCAATTTCCTCGATCATGGTGTTGAAGCGCGGGTTGCGCGTGGCGATGCCGCTCTTGAGGAAGGAGACGGCATCTTCCTGCGCAACCGCCAGCCGCGCGTTGATTGCGTCGTAGCGCGACAGGTCCAGGTCTATCAGTTCATAACTGCCGGTGCCCTGGCCTTGCCGGCCCCGCGGCGGCGCCGTCTGCAGCAGCACGCCGGGAATGAAGCGCGCCTCCACCAGCAAAAACAGGCAGATCTGCGCCACGTGCGTGCCGGTGGTGATGTGGGCCCAGTACTCCTCGCGCTCGGTGTCGAAGGCGTAGGCGCCCATCCAGTCATACAGCGCGCCGTAGACCTCGCCGAAGTCCCAGGGGTTGGCCAGGTTCATTTYGACCAGGCGGACCTCGGTACCGGGCGAGAGCTGGACCACGTCGTCGCGCACCCGCTCGGCCAGTGCCTTGTTGCGCGCGTCGTGCATCAGCTCCAGCCGGTCGACGACCAGGTCTTCGTGCTGCGCGATCGAAACCGTGGGCCGCCATTTCTCCCAGCGCCCCGAACCCAGGCCCGAATCCAGCTGGGTGCCCAGGAAACCTATCACGACTTTTTTCTTCATATTTCTAATGTACTAGCTTTAAAGATAGAAAAGTCGAAATGTTGGCACCTGAAATTCGGAGAGATTTTTGAGTGAATAAGAAAAATAACGAATCAAATCAACGATCTTCTGAACTGGCAGAAAACTTCCAGGCCAGCTGGCACGGCGCCTGCAATACATAGTCCGTCACCACAACGGTGAATGCAAACAAGGAACAAGAACATGGCAAACACACAACTATTTCAAAGCAGCAAAGGCGCTTTCCTGCCCGCCGCCGCCACCGTCAACGAGGCGGGTGGTGTGGCTTATGCCCTGGCACCCCGGCATGCTCTGGTGCAGCTGGCCGTAACCGGTTGCCTGAACAATGTGTACTACGCCGGTGCTGCCGAGCAATTGGACAAAGTGCTGGAACTGGCTGCACAGGTTGACGCGAGCTTCGTGGCCAAAACCGCCATCTATGCCCGTGAGCGCGGCCATATGAAAGACATGCCGGCGCTGCTGTTGGCTTCGCTGGCGACTCGCGACGTGGCACTGTTTGCCAAGGCGTTTCCCCGCGTGGTGGACAACGGCAAGATGCTGCGTAACGTGGTGCAGATTCTGCGTAGCGGCCGTGTGGGCCGTAAATCAATGGGTTCGCGCCCCAAGAAATTGGTGCAGGCCTGGTTGTGCAATGCCAGCGAGAAGCAGCTGCTGAACGCCAGTGTGGGTAACAGCCCGTCCTTGGCCGACGTCGTGAAGATGGTTCACCCAAAACCGGCCGAAGCCTGGCGCGCCGCGTGGTTTGCCTGGTTGATAGGTCGCGACTTTGACGTGAACCAGTTGCCCGAGGCGACGCGTGCTTTTGAAGCCTACAAAAAGGACCGCAGCGGCGTGGCGCCCGACGTGCCTTTTCAGATGCTGACCGCATTGAATTTGACCACCAACCAGTGGACGCAGATTGCCAAGAACGGTTCGTGGCAGATGGTGCGGCAGAACCTGAATACTTTTGCACGCCACGGTGTGTTTGGTACGACCAAGGCTGAGAAGGCCATTGCCGCCAAACTGCGTGATGTGCAAAGCATTGAGAAAGCCCGCGTGTTGCCTTACCAGTTGATGGCGGCTTACAAGGCTACGGACGCGGCTGTTCCCCAGCAGGTGCGTGAGGCATTGCAGGATGCGATGGAAATCGCGTTGAAGAACGTGCCGGCTTTGGCGGGTAACGTGGTGGTGTGTCCTGATGTGTCGGGCTCCATGAGCTCGGCGGTGTCCGGGCACCGTGGTTCTGCAACCAGTGCGGTGCGTTGTATCGACGTGGCGGCCTTGGTAGCTGCGGCTCTGCTGCGCAAGAACCCGGCAACCATGGTGCTGCCGTTCGAGCAAAAAGTCGTCAACTTGTCGTTGAACCCGCGTGACTCGGTGATGACCAACGCGGAGAAGCTGGCGGCCGTGGGCGGAGGTGGAACCAACTGCTCGGCACCGCTGGCCCTGTTGAACGCTGGGAAGGCCAAGGCCGATCTGGTGGTTCTGGTGTCGGACAACGAGTCGTGGGTGGACAGCAAGCGTGCCGGTGCTACGCAAACCTTGCGTGAGTGGGAAGTGTTCAAGCAACGCAACCCGCAAGCGAAGTTGGTGTGTATCGACATCCAGCCCTATGCCCATACGCAGGCGATGGAACGGCCCGACATCCTGAACATCGGTGGTTTTACCGATGAGGTGTTCAAGGTATTAGCCTTGTTTGCCGCAGGTGCATTGGGAGCCGACCACTGGGTCGGATTGATAGACGAGTTGGCGTTGTGAGCCATGACTCGATGTGTTGAGCGTCTCGCCTGAGGAATGCCGGTGTGATTACATCCAAACTGTTTTCATCACACCACCTGTTAGTCCTCAGGCGGGGGGCTTTTTTTAAAGGGTAGAGAAGAGGGTTTTCAAAAGCACGAATGCTGGTGGGATTACATCTGAACAGCCGGGGTCGTTCCCGGCCATGCAGAAGCTGAAAGGCTGATGCGTGAAAATCTCGCCGATTCTTGTCGTGTTTTTGAAAGCTCTTGAAAAGAGCAAAAAGTTTTGATTGCCAGTGGCAAATGCGGTTGGAATTACAGCACTGTTAATGCCGAGGTCGCGGGTTCGAATCCCGCCGGTGCTGCAATGGGCTTGTACCCGAGCCCATTGCAGCACCGTAGCTCAGTCTGGTAGAGCACGTATCCATTTCAACAATTTTGTTGCTGCTGGTGATCAAAAAGAAAAAAGAGTTTTGGATGAATGCCCGTGAAATTACAGGTAGACGCAGCGTGCAAACGCTCTCACGCCGGAAGGCGCGGGGTCTGGGTTCAAACCCCAGCTTGGCAACAAGTGGCGGAATTTCATTTCACAAACTTTATTCGTCCGTTTTATTAAAAAAAGAAAGAAGGAAGAACAGCAATGAACTACCAACAACACGAAGTCACCGGCGGTGTACCGGTAAAAATGTGGACCAAGGGCGTGCCCGTGGAAGCGCAGGCCCTCAAGCAGCTCGAAAACTCGGCGCGCCTGCCCATCGTGTTCAAGCACGTGGCCGTGATGCCCGACGTGCACTACGGCCTGGGCGCCACCATCGGCAGCGTGATCCCGACCTTCAAGGCCATCATTCCGGCGGCCGTCGGTGTGGACATCGGCTGCGGYATGATGGCCTGCAAGACGACGCTGCGCGCCGAAGACCTGCCCGACAACCTCGGGCCGCTGCGCTCGGAAATCGAGAAGGCCGTACCGCATGGTTCGGCACCCAAGACTTATCGCCGCAACGGCTCGGTTCGTGAAGTTGGTGCCTGGACGAATCCGCCGAGCGCAGCCGATGCGGCCTGGGGCCAGCTGGTCGATGAATTCGAGGCGCTATGCCTGGACTACCCGCGCCTGAAGAACACCAACAACCACCGCCACATGGGAACCCTGGGCGGCGGCAACCACTTTGTCGAGGTCTGCCTCGACGAAAACGGCGGGGTGTGGATCATGCTGCACAGCGGGTCGCGCGGGGTGGGCAATGCCATCGGCACCCACTTCATCGAACTCGCGAAGAAGGACGCGGAACTGCACCAGCGCAACCTGCCGGACAAGGACCTGGCTTACCTCGAAGAAGGTTCGCAGTACTTCGGCGACTATGTGCGCGGCGTGGGCTGGGCGCAGAAGTTCGCGCGCCTGAACCGCGAGGTGATGATGCAGGCCGCCATCGGCGCGCTGCGCAAGGTGATCAGCAAGCCGTTCGAGACGCACCTGGAGGCGGTGAACTGCCACCACAACTATGTGCAGAAGGAAACGCACTTTGGGCAAGAGGTGTTCGTGACCCGCAAGGGCGCCGTGAGCGCCAGGGCGGGGGAGCTCGGGATCATTCCCGGCAGCATGGGCGCCAAGAGTTTCATCGTGCGCGGCAAGGGCAACCCGGACAGCTTCATGAGCTGTAGCCACGGGGCAGGCCGCACCATGAGCCGTACCCAGGCCAAGAAGCTGTTCACGGTAGACGACCAGGTCAAGGCCACGGAAGGCGTGGAATGCCGCAAGGACGCCGATGTGATCGACGAGATCCCGATGGCCTACAAGGACATCGATGCCGTGATGCTGGCGCAAAGCGACCTGGTGGAGGTGGTTTACACCCTCAAGCAGGTGGTCTGCGTGAAGGGATAGGGCGCGCCGCTTCGAGGGAGGAGGGCGCCCTGGCCCGGGCATTTGAAAACAAGAAACAAGAAGACAGAAAGAAGAAAAAAATGATTGAACTCGATGGCTCGCAAGGCGAAGGCGGCGGGCAGATCCTGCGCACGGCACTGGCGCTGAGCCTGGTGACGGGCAAGCCTTTCCGCATGGACAACATCCGCGCCAGGCGGCCCAAGCCCGGCCTGATGCGCCAGCACCTGGCCTGCGTGAACGCCGCCGTGGCTGTGAGCGGTGGCCTGGGCCACAGCACGGCCCTCAATGCCGCCGGCCAGGCCGTGCAGATTGGCGAAACCACGCTGCTGTTCACGCCCGGCGAGGTTCGCGCGGGCGACTACGAATTCGCGGTCGGCTCGGCCGGCAGCTGCATGCTGGTGCTGCAGACCGTGCTGTGGCCGCTGCTGCAGGCCAAGGAGGCCTCCACGCTGCTGCTCGGCGGCGGGACGCACAACCCGATGGCGCCTTCGATCTCTTTTCTGACCCTGCTGGCGCCTTTTTTCTCGGGCGGTGGCGATGCGCTGTTTGAGATTGAGCTGCGCCGGCACGGCTTTTACCCCGCCGGCGGCGGGGAGGCGCGCGTGCGCCTGCATCCGCCCGCCCAGGGTTTCGCCGCCATCGACATCATGCAGCGCGGTGCGCTGCTGGAGGCCTATGCCGAATGCCTGCACGCCGGCCTTCCCAAGGGCGTGGCCGAGCGCGAGCTGGCCGTGCTGCGGCAGGGCCTGGGCTGGGGAGAGGACTGCCTGCGCGACCGCGGGCTGCGCAGCAACGAAGGCCCGGGCAATGCGCTGCTGGCCGTCCTGCGTTACGAGCACATCACCGAAGTCTTTGCCGCCTATGGCGAAAAGACCGTCAGCGCCGAGCAGGTCGCCCGCCGTTTGCTGCAGGAGGTCAGGGACTACCTGGCTCACCAGGCGCCGGTGGGCCCGCACCTGGCGGACCAGCTGATGATCCCGCTGGCCCTGGCGGCCATGCAGGGAAGGATGGGCCGCTACTGGGCGACGGAGCTGACCGAGCACACCCGCACCAACGCCCGGACCATCGAGGCCTTCCTGCCCGTGAGGTTCTCTTTCGAGGCGCTGGAGGGCGGCACCGTGATTTCGGTGTCCACCTGACTGGTGGGTCGACCCCGCGGCAGGCTGGATTCAGCGTGCCGCGGATTTCGTCGCTGCATCGTCCAGCAG
>NZ_JBFUBY010000234.1:0-6589 GCF_056405515.1 Polaromonas sp. P1_G2 | reverse complement strand
GCGCTTGTTTGAGCGAAGCGAGTTTGCGCGAGACCCCGCCGTAGTCGAGCACCGCAGGTTGCCCGTAGCGAAGCGTAGGGACCCAGACTGCGGGTCGCCTTTCTTTTGGGTACTTTTCTTTGGCGAAGCAAAGAAAAGTGCCTCGCCGCCGGGCGACCCCGGCCAGCAAGACTCAGCAGCAAGCGCACCGCCGGAGCAAGACCGGCCTCAACTAAGCAGGTCCCTCGTACCCGAGGGCATTAAGAAACTCCCTCCTCCACCAATGCACATCATGCTCACGAATGTTCTTGAGTAATTTCTGATGCCGCGCCTGCCGCTCCTCCAGCGGCATCTGCAGCGCGCGCTGTATGGTGTCGGCCGTGCCGTCGATGTCGTAGGGGTTGACCAGCAGCGCGTCTTCCAGCTGCTCGGCCGCGCCCGCAAAGCGCGACAGCACGAGCACCCCGGGGTCGGCGGGATCCTGGGCGGCGATAAATTCCTTGGCCACCAGGTTCATGCCGTCGCGCAGCGGCGTGACCAGCGCCACGCGCGCCACGCGGTACAGGCCGGGCAGGCGCTTGCGCGCCACGTTGCGGTGGATGTAGCGTATCGGCATCCAGTCGAGTTCGCCGAAGTTGCCGTTGGTTGCGCCGCACAGGCTTTCGAGTTCCTGCAGCAGGTCGGTGTAGGTGCCCATGTCTTCCCGGCTGGGCGAGGCGATCTGGATGAGCGTGGCGCTTCGGATGTTTTCGGGGTATTTTTTCAGCAGGGTTTCAAACGTCTTCAGCCGCTGCGGCAGGCCCTTGGAATAGTCGAGCCGCTCCACGCCCAGCAGCAGCTTGCGGCGCGAATACTCTTCTTTCATGCGCTCGTACATGTCGCGCGCATCCTGCGCGTGCGTGAGCGCCGCGAACTCGTTTACGTCTATGCCGATGGGAAAGGCGCCGGCGCGCACGGTGCGGTGAAAAGCCCTGAAGCGGTTGCCGCCCAGCGCCACGGCGCCGGCCTCGGCCTGCACGTAGCGCGAGAAATGCAGCAGGTCGTTCTCGCTCTGGAAGCCCACCAGATCGTAGGCGAACAGTGCGCGCATCAACCACTCATGCTGCGGAATGGCTGCCAGTATCTGCTGCGGCGGCAGCGGGATGTGCAGGAAAAAACCGATACGGTTGTTGCAGCCCATGGCGCGCAGTTCGGCGGCCATGGGGATCAGGTGGTAGTCGTGGATCCAGATGATGTCGTCGGGCCGGAGCAGGGACATCAGCTTGTGCGCGAACAGCCGGTTCACACGGCGGTAGGCTTCGATGAAACCGGTGTCGAAACGCGCCAGGTCCAGCCGGTAATGGAACACCGGCCACAGCACGCCGTTGCTGTAGCCCAGGTAGTAGCCCGCATGGTCTTCGGCCGACAGGTCCACCGTCGCCAGCTTGACGTTGCCGGCCTGCTGCACATGCAGCTCGCCTTCACCGGCCGCCCCGCCTTCGATGACATTGCCGCTCCAGCCGAACCACAGGCCGCCCGTGGCATTGAGCGAATCGCCCAGCGCCACGGCCAGGCCACCCGCAGCGGCCTTGCGCGGGTCCGCGACGCGGTTCGAGACGACCACCAGCCGGCTCATACTTGCGATTCCCAGGGCGTGGAAAGGCGGACTGCCGCGTTAATGATCCCCACCATCGAATACGTCTGCGGAAAATTCCCCCACATCTCGCCGGTCACGGGATGCGTGTCTTCCGACAGCAGGCCCACGTGGTTGCGAGCGGCCAGCATGGTGTTGAAAATCTCGCGGGCCTGCTCCTTGCGGCCTATGCGGGCCAGCGCGTCTATGCGCCAGAAGGTGCAGATGTTGAAGGCGGTTTCGGGTTTGCCGAAATCGTCGGGCGCTTCGTAGCGCCGCATATAGGGGCCGTCGCACAAATGGGTTTCGAGCGCGTCCACCGTCGCGATGAAGCGCGGGTCTTTGGGGTCGATAAAGCCCACTTCAATCATCAGCAGCACGCTGGCGTCGAGGTCGCCGCCGCCGAAGCTTTCGGCAAAAGACTGGCGCTCTTCGCTCCAGGACTCGCGCAGAATGCGTTCCTGCATCACCGCAGCGTGGTTTCGCCAGTAGCCGGCCCTGTCCTGTAATTTGAGTGTCACCGCTATCTTGGCCAGCCGGTCGCAGGCGGCCCAGCACATCAGGGCCGAGGAGGTGTGGATGCGCGCGCGCGTGCGCAGCTCCCACATGCCGGCGTCGGGTTTGTCGTAGTTGTGCACGGCCTGCTCGCCGACGTCTTCAAGCCGCTTGAATTCGGCAATGCCCGCGCGGTGCAACAGCCGGTGGTCGTGAAAGGACTGGGCCGCGCCCAGTATCACGTTGCCGTAGACATCGTGCTGGAAATGTTCCTGGGCCTGGTTGCCGACGCGCACCGGGCCCATGCCGCGGTAGCCGCCCAGGTGCACCATGATGGATTCGGGAAGTTCGCGCTCCAGGCCTATGCCGTAGAGCGGCTGGATGTGCCCGCCCTTGGATTGCACCACCACATTGCTGAGCCAGCGCAGGTAGTCCTCCATGGTGCCGACTTCGGAGAGGCTGTTGAGCGCGCGCACCACAAAAAAGGCGTCGCGCAGCCAGCAATAGCGGTAGTCCCAGTTGCGCTGGCTGCCGGGCGCTTCCGGAATGCTGGTGGTCATAGCTGCGACGATGGCGCCGGTATCTTCAAACAGCGAGAGCTTGAGCGTGATGGCCGCGCGTATCACGGCCTCCTGCCACTCCAGCGGAATGTGCAGGCGCTGGCTCCACTTCCTCCAGTAGGAAATGGTTTCCTGCTCAAACAGGCGCGCCGTGTCGGCGATGCCTTCGGGAAGCGATTCGTCGGCGCCGAGCAAAAAATTGTGCTCGCGCGTCAGCACAAAAGGCTGCTTTGACAGCAGGTGCGAAATCGACACGTCGGTGTTCAGGCGCAGCGTGAGCTCGTCGCCCACATAACGCAGGTGGTTGCTGCCCTGGGTGATCAGGGGCTTGCGCCGGCCCCAGTCGAAACGAATGTCCAGCGCCACGCGTATGCGCGGCGCACCGTTGATGGGCTTCACGCGGCGCACCAGCGTCATGGGCCTGAAAAAGCGCGACCGGCTGAAAAAACGCGGCGCGAAGTCGGTGATCTCTATGCCCTGGCCGTGCTTGTCGAACAGCTGGGTGCGCAGCACGGCGGTATTGGGTTCGTACCATTGCCTGGCTTCGGCGAAGTCCTCAATCTCGATGGCGAAGGCGCTGGACTGCGAGTCCTGGGCGCCGGGGCTGGTCGCATCGTCCGGCGCGGGCTGCGGCTCGAGCAGGGCGTTGAACACCGGGTCGCTGTCAAAGCGCGGCAGGCAGCACCAGACGATGCGGCCGCGCGCGTCAACCAGGGCACTGAAGCCGCAGTTGCCGATGACGCCCATGGCCAGGGACGGCTTGGCAGGCGGCTCAAAGTGCAGGGAATCGGCGGCGACGCTCATGGACGGCTTTCTGGCGCGGCGGCCGGCGTGTCGTTGGCCTCCCGCGACCTGCCGTCGAAGGCCGCATGCAGCCACTCGCGCAGCACGTCGGGCGATGCGCAGCGGTGGCGCGCGACGGTGGCGCCTTCGCCGACCTTGATGCCTTCGCCGCCCATGGCCTGGACGGCGGCGAAGCCGGCTTCGTCGGTGGTGTCGTCGCCGGCGAACAGCGGAAGGCGGCCGGCAAACGGTGCTTCGCCCATAAAGGCCCTGATCGCAAGGCCCTTGCTGACGTTCGCGGGTTTGACTTCAAAAACACATTTGCCGCGCAGCAACTCGACCCCGGGCGTGCGGTCCGCGGCCTCCTGCATGAGCTGCAGGCACAGCGATTCGAGTTCAGGCGCATGCCGGTAATGCAGTGCAACGGCCGCTTGCTTGATCTCAACACGCAACCCGTCATGGTGGGCCGCGAACTCGGTGGCGCGGCGCGCGAGCTCGGCCAGGTCCGGCTCGGCCAGGCTGACGAGGCGGCCGTGCGCGTCGCGTCGCTGCGCGCCGTGCTCGGTGGCCAGGGGGAGTTGCAAGGGCGAAAGAAAGCCGTCCAGGTCGGCCAGCCTGCGGCCCGAGACAATCGCCAGCGCGCCGCCGAGCTGGCCTGAAAGCCTGAGCAGGGCCGGAATCACGCCCGACACCAGCCGGACCGCATCGGGCTCGGGCGCCAGGTCGGCCAGGGTTCCGTCAAAGTCCAGGAAGAGAGCGGTCTGCGCGCCTATGGCCGGCAAGGGCCCGGGAAGCGGCAAGCGCGATGATGGCGAAGCCGACGATGGGGAAGGTGATAAATGCATCGCCCTTCACCTTAGCAGGGCCCCAGCCGCGTCGCTGTAGGCCGGTTTCGCTTTTTCAGGTGTTGGAGGGTGGTGGCGGCACTGTCGTGGTGGCGGGAAGCTTGTCCTGCACCGCTTTGATGCGCGCCTTGCGGATGGCATCACCCACCTGCTTGCCGTCACGTCCCTCCGCCTGCGCCGCCAGCGCCAGCGGCTGCGTTTCCACTGCCTGGGCCGCGGCCAGGGCTCCAAGCAGGTGCGTGCGCTGCGGGTAGGGTGAGTCGTGCAGGCCCAGGCGGCCGCGGGCGTCGCATTCGCAGGCCAGCAGGATGTCGGCGAAGCGCCGGGGCTTGCGAAAGGCGTCGCAGCGCTCCAGCAGGCGCACGACGGATGCGGCGTTCAGGCCTTCGCTGCGGTGGACGTTGCCGTGCTCGCGCGCCACCACGTCGGCGGTTTCGCGGCAGTCCACCGGCACGCGCAGGCGTTCGCATACGTCTTTCAGGAGTTCGGCGCTGCGATCTTCATGGCCGATGTGGCGCGGCAGGACGTCGGCCGGCGTGGTGCCCTTGCCGAGGTCGTGGCAGAGGCAGGCAAAGCGCGCTGCCAGGGGCGCCTTGAGCTGCGCCGACATGTCCAGCACCATCATCAGGTGAATGCCGGTGTCGACCTCGGGGTGGTGRCTGGCGGGCTGGGGCACGCCCCAGAGGCGCGCCACCTCGGGCAGCAGTTTGTCCAGCGCGCCGCTGTCCCGCAGCACCTCGAACATGCGGGAGGGTTTGTCTTCCATGAGCCCGCGCGCCAGTTCCTGCCACACGCGTTCGGGCACCAGCGCATCGGCTTCGCCGTCGGCCACCATGTCCCGCATCAGCGCCAGGGTCTCGGGCGCCACCGAAAAATCGGGAAAGCGGGCGGCAAAGCGGGCCAGCCGCAAGATGCGCACCGGGTCTTCGCGGAAAGCACCGGTCACGTGGCGGAGAACCTTGTCCCGCAGGTCTTTCCGGCCGTCGAAGGGGTCTATCAGCGCGGAGAAATCGGGCTCGAACTTGCCGGGTTCTCCGCCTCCGCCGCGGGCGGGCGCCGCGATGGCATTGATGGTCAGGTCGCGCCGCGCCAGGTCCTGCTCCAGCGTCACGTCGGGTTCGGCATGCACCGCAAAACCGCGGTAGCCGCGCGCGGTCTTGCGCTCGGTGCGGGCCAGCGCGTACTCTTCGCGGGTGTCGGGATGCAGGAAGACGGGGAAGTCCTTGCCCACGGGCAGGTAGCCCTGGGCCGCCAGTTCTTCGGGCGTGGCGCCCACGACCACCCAGTCGTGATCCTGCACCGGCAAGCCGAGCAAGGTATCGCGCACCGCGCCACCGACCATGAATATTTCCATGAGCCCAGTTTAGGATACTTCCCTAAACCCGATTGCCGGGCGCATGGCGGCGTTGTACGGTGCTCGGAATCCTCATGCACCGAAGTGCATTCCGGTGTCCTGCGCGCCGTACGCCTTGCCCTGCATCCCGGTAATCGACTTTATGAAAGCATCCAGCTCCCCCGCCGGAACCCGGTAGTCAGGAGAACACCGGCCGGAAGAAGCTGCGCTCGTAGCTGATGATGCAGCCCGTGGTTTCAGCGTATTTGAAAGCCGCCAGGCAATCCTGGTCCGAAAACGAACGCTGGCGGTAGCTCTCGTAGGCCGCCAGGCTGTCGAAGGTGAACAGGGCCAGCGCGATGTTGTTGGCGCCTTCGCTGGGCATGAAATAGCCGTGGTGCTTGCCGCCGAATTTTTCGACCAGCGGAATCCAAAGCTTTCCGTAGTGCTCGAACTCCTTGAGCTTGGCGGTGTTGAGCACATAGCGCAGATAAATTGTGACCATGCGGCCTCCTGTTCAGCGCTTGACGCGGTAGGGTTCTTCGAACTCGCGGAAATCGTTTTCAGCGAGCGCATCGTCTATCCAGGCCTTCACGCCGGGCAAGGCGGCCACACGCTGCATGTAGGCGCTGATGACCGGCGGCACGGGCAGGGCATAGCGGCTCAGGCGCATGCAGACGGGTGCAAAGAATGCGTCGGCGATGCTGAACTCGCCGAACAAAAACTGAGCCCCCACGGTCGACTCCGTCTCCCTGCCCCCCGAGGGGGCGCTCGCACCTTGGGGCGGCCCGGCGGTGCGAGGCCCCTTGTGCTGCTCCAGCAGCTCGGTCCACATCTCGACGATGCGCTGCACGTCGTCGCGCACGGCCGACTTGTCGCGCCAGATCAGCTGGCCCATGTCCGACAGGTCGGCCTCGATGTTCATGGGGCAGGCTGAGCGCAGCGCGCCGAAGCCGCTGTGCATTTCAGCGCAGACGCTACG
>NZ_JBFUBY010000233.1:0-6596 GCF_056405515.1 Polaromonas sp. P1_G2 | reverse complement strand
GCGCCCAGCAGCTCATGCACGGCAAGACCAGCGTGATCACCACCACCCGGCAGGGTGTGTTCGCCGACCTGCCCGAACAGTTCGTCGTCAACCGCTACCACTCGCTGGCGATCGAAAAATCCTCCTGCCCGAAGGCCCTGGCCGTCACGRCCTGGACGGACGACGGTGAGATCATGGGCGTGCGCCATAAGGAGTTACCCATCCAGGGCGTGCAGTTCCACCCCGAATCGATACTCACCGAGCACGGCCACGCCATGCTGAAAAACTTCCTGGAGCAGACCGTATGAGCCAAGCTTCCGTGGACCTGCGCAGCGACACCGTGACCCGGCCGACGGCCGCGATGCGCGAAGCCATGCTGGCCGCGCCGCTGGGCGACGACGTGTTCGGCGACGACCCTGCCGTCAACGCGCTGCAGGAAAAAATCGCCGGCCTGCTGGGCTTCGAGGCCGCGCTCTTTGTGCCCACCGGCACGCAGAGCAACCTTTGCGGAATCCTCTCCCATTGCCAGCGCGGCGACGAGTACATCGTCGGCCAGATGGCGCATTGTTATCGCTGGGAAGGCGGCGGCGCGGCGGTGTTCGGCAGCGTGCAGCCGCAGCCGCTGAACCACCACACCGACGGCACCCTGGCCCTGTCCGAGATCGAGGCGGCCATCAAGCCCGATGACGCGCATTTCGCGCGCACCCGGCTGCTGGCACTGGAAAACACCTTGGGCGGCAAGCTGCTGCCGTTTGACTATGTTCAGCAGGCCACCGCGCTCGCGAAAAAACATGGCCTGGCTCGCCACCTGGACGGCGCAAGGCTGTTCAACGCCGCCGTCGCGCAGGCCGCGCAAACGGGCAGCAACCCGCTGGCTGAGGCGCGCCGCATTGCGGGCTGTTTTGACAGCGTCTCCGTCTGTTTCAGCAAAGGGCTGGGCGCGCCCGTCGGCTCGGCGCTGTGCGGTTCGCGTGAGTTCATCGCGCGCGCGCACCGTATCCGCAAGATGGCGGGCGGCGGCATGCGCCAAGCCGGCGTGCTGGCGGCCGCGGCATCGCATGCGCTGGATCACCACGTCGGGCGCTTRGCCCAGGACCACGCACTGGCCAAACACCTGGCTGACGGGCTGGCCGGCATCGAGGGCTTGCAGGTCGAGCCGCCGCACACCAACATCGTGTTTGTCGACCTGACGGGCGCGGCGCGCGAGCAATCGGCGGCCCTGCTCAAGCACCTGGGCAGCCAGGGCATACAGGCCACGGGCTTGTACCGCCTGCGTTTTGTGACGCATCTCGATGTGGACGCCGCCGGCGTGGACCGCGCCGTGGCCGCCATCCGGCAGTTCTTCCATCTCAAGGCCTGAAAGGACAAAGCCATGCCCGACTTCCAGCACCTGTTGCTCTTCATCGCGGCCGGCTGGCTGCTCAACCTGACGCCGGGCCCCGACGTGCTGTACATCGTGACCAATTCGCTGCGCTCGGGTGCGCGCGCCGGCATCGTGGCAGGCCTGGGCATCACGGCTGGCTGTTTTGTCCACATCTTCGCGGCGGCCATAGGCGTCGGCGCGTTGCTGGCCACTTCGGCTCTTGCCTTTACCGTGCTCAAGTGGATAGGCGCGGCCTACCTGCTGTGGATAGGCGCGAAGATCCTGTTGTCCAAAGCGCCGCAGGCCACCACCGATCTCGTCGCGGCGGCAGCGGCCCAGCCGGAGCGGCGCCTGAAAGCGGTCTTTATGGGGGGCTTCTGGACCAATGTCCTGAATCCCAAGGTTGCGATATTTTTCCTGGCCTTTGTGCCGCAGTTCATCGCGCCCGGCGCCGACAACAAGGCCCTGGCTTTTGTGCTGCTGGGCATGCTGTTCAACCTGAACGCCATCCCGGTGAATTCGGGCTGGGCCCTGGCGGCCGCCTGGATGGCCAAGCGCGATGCCGTGCAGCGCGGCATGCATTGGCTGGACCGTGCGGCCGGTGTCATGTTCATCGCGTTTGGCCTGAAGCTCGCCTTTACCGATAATCCGGCGAACTGAGCCATCCCGTCCAGCACCCATAAAGCAACACAGCAAACGAGACACGCCATGCCCCATACCCACAAGAYCACCCCGCAGGAGGCGCTTCAGCGCACCATAGAGCATCGCGAAATCTTCCACGACGAGATGCTGCACATCATGCGCCTGATCATGAGTGGCGAAATGTCGCCCGTGATGATGGCCGCGCTGATCACCGGCCTGCGCGTCAAGAAAGAGACCATCGGCGAGATCACCGCCGCCGCGCAGGTGATGCGCGAGTTTTCCACCAAGGTTCATGTGGCCGACAAGACGCACCTGGTCGACATCGTCGGCACCGGCGGCGACGGCTCGCACACCTTCAACATCTCCACCTGTTCGATGTTTGTGGCAGCTGCGGCGGGCGCCAAGGTCAGCAAGCACGGCGGGCGCAGCGTGAGCAGCAAGTCCGGCAGCGCCGACGTGATCGAGTCCCTGGGCATCCACATCGGCCTCTCCCCCGAAGCCATTGCAAAGTGCATAGAGCAAGTCGGTGTGGGCTTCATGTTCGCGCCCAACCACCACCCGGCCATGAAAAACGTCGCGCCCATCCGCAAGGAACTCGGCGTGCGCACCATCTTCAACATCCTGGGACCGCTGACCAACCCGGCCGGTGCACCCAACATCCTGATGGGCGTGTTCCATTCCGACCTGGTGGGCATCCAGGTCCGTGCGCTGCAGCGCCTGGGCGCCGAGCATGCGATGGTGGTCTACGGCAAGGACGGCATGGACGAAGTCAGCCTGGGCGCGGCCACCGTGGTCGGCGAACTCAAAAACGGTGAAATCACCGAGTACGAAATTCACCCCGAAGACTTCGACATGCCCATGGCCAGCAACCGCGCGCTGCGCGTGGAGACACCCGAGCAGTCCAAGGCCATGCTGCTGGGCGTGCTGGACAACCAGCCCGGCGCGGCACGCGACATCGTGATCCTCAATGCCGGCGCGGCGCTGTATGCCGCCAATGTGGCCGAGTCGATGAAGGCCGGCATCGTGCTGGCCCGCGAGGCGCTGGCGTCGGGCGCGGCCAAGGCCCGCCTGCAGCAACTGATTTCCACCACCCAACAACTGGCAGCCTGAACACCATGTCCGATATCCTCGACAAAATCATCGCCGTCAAGCGCCAGGAAATCGCCGAAGCGATTCGCAAGAAACCGCTGGCGGTGATGCGTGAAGACGCCGAGTCGCGTGTGCTGACACGCGACTTCGTGGGCGCGCTGCGCGCCAAGATCGCGGCGGGCCAGCCCGCGGTGATCGCCGAAGTCAAAAAGGCCAGCCCGTCCAAGGGCGTGCTGCGCGCCGACTTTATCCCGGCCGACATCGCGCAAAGTTATGCCGAGGGCGACGGTACGCTCAGCGCGGCCTGCCTCTCGGTGCTGACGGACAAGCAGTTCTTTCAGGGCAGCATCGACTACCTCAAGCAGGCCCGGGCTTCATGCGACTTGCCGGTGCTGCGCAAGGATTTCATGGTCGACCCCTACCAGGTGTATGAGGCGCGTGTCATGGGTGCCGACTGCATCCTGCTGATCGCGGCCTGCCTGGACGACGCGCAGATGAAGTCGCTCGAGGCGCTGGCCATGTCGCTGGACATGGCGGTGCTGGTCGAAGTGCACGACAAGGCTGAGCTGGAGCGCGCGCTCAAGCTCAGGACGCCGCTGATCGGCATCAACAACCGCAACCTGAAGACCTTCGAGGTCTCGCTGGACACCACGCTCGGCATGCTGGGCCAGGTACCGGCGGACCGACTGCTCATCACTGAATCGGGCATCGCCACGCCGGCCGAGGTGAAGCGCCTGCGCGCTGCCGGCGTGAATGCCTTCCTGGTCGGCGAGGCCTTTATGCGGGCCGAAGAACCGGGGCTGGCCCTGGCCCAGCTGTTCGCAGGCAACTAAGTCAAAGAGGAAGAGGCGGCGGCCATGAACTCTCCGGACCAGCTGAAGAGCGCGAACCCTGCGGACTGGCCTGTGGCGCAGGGCTGGCGACCCACCACCGAGGCTTTTTTCGCCGGTCCTACCGGCCGCAGGCTGCTGGATTTTCTCCAGGGCCGGCTTGCCGAAGGCGCGACGATTTTTCCGCCCCTGCCGCTGCGCGCGCTGGAACTGACGCCGCCCGAAGAGGTGCGCGTCGTGATCCTGGGCCAGGACCCGTACCACGGCCGGGGCCAGGCTGAAGGACTGGCCTTCTCCGTGGCTTCCGGCGTGGCCTTGCCGCCCTCGCTGCGCAACATCTTCAAGGAGCTGCAGCGCGACCTCGGCACGCCGCCGCCGGCCTTTCCGGTGCCCGGCGGAAGCCTGGTGAAGTGGGCCACGCACGGCGTGCTGTTGCTCAACACATGTCTTACGGTGGAAGAAGCGCAGCCCGCCAGCCACGCCGGCAAAGGCTGGGAAGTGCTGACTGATACCTTGATCCGCCAGGTGTCCGACGGCGACCATCCGGTGGTCTTCATGCTGTGGGGCGCCCATGCCCAAAGCAAGCGGGCCTTGATCGATGTGAAGCGCCACAAGGTGCTGGTGGCCAACCATCCCTCGCCGCTGTCGGCCCTGCGGCCGCCGGTGCCTTTTATTGGATGCGGCCATTTTTCGCAGGCGCGGGAGTGGCGCGACATGCACCCGAAAAGCCAGCCGGCGCAGCAAAGTCCGGGTGGCGGACAAGCGCCAATAAAAAGCGCCGAGCAGCCCGGCTAGAACTCCTGGGGGAGGCTCCCGACGTAGTCGCGCCGGATATTGACCGTGCTCTGGTGGCCCAGGGCCTCAAAATGGCGGCGCAGCCAGCGTTTGGCCGCGCCGTGGCCCATGTCAAACAGCTTTTCAATCATGGCGCCGTCGGCCGACATCTTGCTCGACGAGGGCAGGTCTTCCAGGGCCTCGCCACCGTCGATGCGGTGCAGCAGCAGGCTTTTGTACTTCACGCCCTCCTGCAGGCGCCCGTCTGCCAGCAGTCGGTTGATGAAGTCGATGGTGCGCATCTGCGACAGCAGGCTGGCGTTAAAGGTCAACTCGTTCACCCGGTCCATGATGTCGTGCGGCGTGTGGGGAACCTCGGGCCGCCGCAGGGGGTTGATCTGYACCACGATGATGTCGCGGCTGCTGCATTCGCTGATCAGGGGCAGCAGGGACGGATTGCTGGAAAATCCCCCGTCCCAGTAGGACTGGCCGTCGATTTCCACCGCCTGGAACAGCGTGGGCAGGCAGGTGGAGGCCATCACGGCCTGCAAAGTCAGGCGTTTGCCCGAAAAAATTTCCGCCCGGCCCGTGGTCACATGGGTCGCGGATACAAAGGCCTTGGGCACATCCAGGCCGGCGATGGCGTGAAAGTCGATTTCCGCCTGCAGCAGCTTGCGCAGGGGATTGATGTCCAGCGGATTGGACTGGTAAGGCGAGAGCCACTGGCTCATTGCGCTATTGAAGAAGTTAGTGCCCACTTTATCGGAGGACCAGCCGCCCAGCAGCATCTTGCTGATGCCCTCGGCCATGGAGCCCAGGCTGCCCATGGCGGCCACGCCTTGCCAGATCCGGGCCAGCGATGCGCGGGCCGCCTCCCGGGGATTCGGCGTTCCGCTGTCCTTGTGGGTGGCCACAGCAAATCCATGGGCCAGTGCCACGGCATTGACCGCGCCCGCGCTGGCGCCGCTGATGCCGTCGAACTGGATGCGTTCATCCTGCAACAGGGCGTCCAGGACTCCCCAGGTGAAGGCGCCGTGGGAGCCGCCGCCCTGCAAGGCCAGGTTGACCCGGCGCTGGGAGGACGGTTCTGGCGGTGAGGGGGGGAGAAGTGAGGCGCTCATGGCGCTAGTTTGACAGGCGCAAAGTCCCGCCGGCCCCGGAAGCGGCCCGGCCGGCATTTTTTAATGTTTTTGCGAGGCCCCGGCATTTCGCCCGACATAAAACCGTGGCATAATCCGAGGTTCGCTTGAAGGATGGGTGCCCGAGTGGCTAAAGGGGGCAGACTGTAAATCTGTTGGCTAACGCCTACGCTGGTTCGAATCCAGCCTCATCCACCAGATTTTGTTTGATTTTTGGCAAGCGGTCAGTGCAAGGCGGTCGCGTAAAGCGGGTTTTGGGCTGTGAGTGGTTTGAAGTGAGTTGAATTTGGCAGAGCTGCGCGGGAGTAGTTCAATGGTAGAACCCTAGCCTTCCAAGCTAATGACGCGGGTTCGATTCCCGTCTCCCGCTCCACGAGGCTCCGGTTTCGGGGTGTTTGCGGGCTCTGCTGGTTGATCTTGTGCCGGACTGCAGTGGGTATTGAAGTCTTTTGACTTTTTGAAGAATTTAGGCCCTTTTGGCTCAGTGGTAGAGCACTCCCTTGGTAAGGGAGAGGTCGCGGGTCCGATTCCCGCAAAGGGCACCATATTTAGAGCCGGCGCAGCGCGCAAAGCGTTGCGGCCGGCGGTAGTGATTCACTGGTTTTGTAACTCTTTATAAATTTCTGGAGTTGAAAAATGGCAAAAGGCAAATTTGAGCGGACCAAGCCGCACGTCAACGTAGGCACGATTGGCCACGTGGACCATGGCAAGACGACGCTGACGGCGGCGATCACGACCGTTCTGGCGTCCAAGTTCGGCGGCGAAGCCAAGGGCTATGAC
>NZ_JBFUBY010000232.1:0-7771 GCF_056405515.1 Polaromonas sp. P1_G2 | reverse complement strand
ACCCACCAGCGCGCAGCTGATTGTTTCCACCCCGCCCACCGTCGGCAAGCAGTTCTCGCCGGCCGTGATTCCGCCCGGCGGCACGTCGCGCCTGAGCATCGTGCTGGGCAATGCCAACACCACCGCGATGACCTTGAGCGCGGACTTTGACGACGTGCTGCCCACCGCGCCCGGCCAGATCCAGCTGACCGCCACGCCCGGCATGGCGACGACCTGCGGCGGCACCGTGGTCGCCGCGGCCAATGCCACCAGCGTGCGGCTGAACAGCGGCGGCACCATTCCCGCGGGCGGCTGCACGATTGACGTCAATGTGACCGGCCTCACCGCCGGTACGCACACCAACAACATTCCGGCCGGCGCGCTGCGGACCAACCTGGGCAACAACCAGGCGCCCGCCAATGCGCCGCTGACCATCAGCACCCTGGGCTATGTCTCGGGCAAGGTCTTCAAGGACAACAACCCGACGCCCAACGGCACCTTCCAGAACGGCACCGACACGCCGATCGCCGGCGTGAGCATTGAACTGCGCAGCGGCGCGAACTGCAGCGGCGCGCTGCTGACGACAGGCACGACCGACGCGCTGGGCAATTACCTGTTCGCTGGCCTGGCGGCCGGCAGTTACTCCGTGTGCCAGCCCGCACAGCCCGCGGGCACCACCAACGGCATCACCACGGCCGGCGCGATCAGCGGCATCAACGGCAGCACCGGCACGGCCGGCACCGCGTCCAACCCGACCGCGACCAGCAGCCAGGTCACCAACATCACGCTCAACGGCAATGGCGCGGGCGGCGAAATCTCGGGCTCGGCCAACAACAACTTCGCGGAAGTCGCGCCTTCGTCGATCAGCGGCAAGGTCTTCAAGGACCTCAACAACAACGGCGTGCAGGACGGCGCCGACGACCCGCTGCCCGGCGTGACGATTGAACTGCGTGACCCCGGCACCAACGCCTTGCTGGCGACCACGGTCACCGACGCCGCGGGCGGCTACAGCTTCGGCAACCTGCTGCCCGGTTCCTACACCGTGGTGGAACCCACGCAGCCCGCCGGAACCTCCAACGGCATCACGACGGCCGGTGCGGTCCCCAACGGCGGCACGCCCGGCACGGCCACCACGCCAGCCGTCACGCCCAGCCGCATCAGCACCCTCGTGCTGCCGCCCAACACGGTCTCGTCCGGCAACAACTTCGCCGAAGTGGCCAACGGCGGAACGATTTCCGGCCGGGTCTTCCTCGACTACGACAACAACGGCGTGGTCAACGGCAGCGACCACGGCATAGGCGGGCAGACCCTCAACCTGACCGGCACCGACATCAACGGCCTGGCCGTTTCCAGGACCACCACCACGACGGCCGACGGACGCTACAGCTTCACCGGCCTGGCACAAGGAAACTACACCGTCACGCAGCCGCTGCCGCAGGCGGCGGGCACGAGCAACGGCCAGACCATTGCAGGCAGCACCGGCGGCGTGGCAACCCTGCCGGCCAACCCTGTGTCTTCCATCTCGGCGATTCCGCTGGCCACCGCCAACGCCGTGTCGGCCGACAACAACTTCGCAGAGATTCCCGGCGCGGCACCCGACCTCGCGATAGCCAAGACCCATTCGCCGGTCAGTTTCGCGCAGGGCTCGAGCACCGGCTTCTACACCATCACCGTCTCGAACGTCGGCACGGTGGCGACCTCCGGCACCATCACGGTGGTCGACACCCTGCCCGCGGGCATGACGGTGGCCGCCGTCGCCGGCGGCGCCACCTGGTCCTGCAGCAGCGCGGTCACCTCGGTCACCTGCACCACCGCCAGCGTCATCGCCGCGGGTGGCACGGCCCCTGTCTTCACGGTGCGCGTGGCGGTTGCCGCGGGCCTCTCCGGCCAGGTGCTGGTGAACACCGCCGTGGTCTCCGGCGGCAATGAGCCCGCAGGCTTCAACGGCAACAACACCGCCACCGACCCCACGGTGATCTCCGACGTGGCCGCGGTGCGCGGCACGGTGTGGCGCGACCTCAACCACGACCGCATCAAGGACCCCGGCGAGCCGCTAGTCCCCGGCTGGATCGTCGAACTGACGCTGGGCGGCGTGGTGGTCGGCACCACCACCTCCGACGCCAGCGGCGCCTACGCCTTCCCCAGCGTGGCGCCCGGCTCGGGCTACCAGATCCGTTTCCGCGAACCGACCAGCGGGCGCATCTACGGCCGCCCGGTGCCCAATGAAACCGGCTTGCCCTATACCAATGGCACGCCCAACCCCAACGCCAATCCGGCCGGCGCCAACAACACCGACGGCACCCTGCGGGGCCTGACCCTGGCCGCCGGCACCACCACGGTGGCGCAAAGCCTGCCGCTGGACCCGAGCGGCGTGGTTTACGACGCCGTGACGCGGCAGCCTGTGCCGGGCGCCGTGGTGACGCTCTCCGCACCCGGCCTCACCGCGGCCGACGTGATAGGCGGCAGCCTGACCCAGACCACCGGCGCGGACGGCGCCTACCAGTTCCTGCTGCTGGGCGGTGCGCCCGTCGGCGGCACGCTGTACACACTCACCGTGACCTCGCCGGCCGGTTACCTGCCGGGCCCCTCGGCCATGATCCCGGCCTGCACGGCGACCCTGGGTGTCGGCCTGGCGCCGCCCAGCCCGGACCCGGCGCTGGTGCAGAACAGCAACTTCGCGCCCGGCACCGGCGTGCCGCAGCACAACCCCGCGGCCTGCCCCAACAACACGCTGGCCCTGGCGGGCGGCGCGGCCACCACGCAGTACTTCTTCACGTTCACCTTTGCCGCGATTCCCGGCTCCGCCAACGTGCTGAACAACCACATCCCGCTGGACCCCATCCTGGGCGGCGCCATCRTGATGACCAAGAGCACRCCGCTGGTCAACGTGGTGCGCGGCGACCTGGTGCCTTACACCATCACCGCCACCAACACGCTGAACGCCGTGCTCGGCAACGTCAGTGTGGTCGACCTGATTCCCGCGGGCTTCCGTTACCGCACAGGCTCGGCCTCGCTCAATGGCGTGGCGCTGGAGCCCACCATCAGCGGCCGCAACCTGACATGGGCCAACCAGGTGTTCGCAGGCGGTGAACGCAAGACCTGGCGCATGCTGCTGGTGGTCGGCACCGGCGTGTCTGAAGGGACCTACACCAACCAGGTCGCGGCGCGAAACGCCCTGGTCAATGCGCAGATATCCAACACCGCCACGGCCGCCGTGCGTGTCGTACCCGATCCGACCTTCGACTGCTCCGACATCATCGGCAAGGTCTTCGACGACAAGAACGCCAACGGCTACCAGGACCAGGACGAGCCCGGCATCGCCAACGTGCGCATCGCCACGGCGCGCGGCCTGCTGGTCACCAGCGACCACGACGGCCGCTTCCACGTCGCCTGCGCGGCGATCCCGAACGCGGATCGCGGCTCCAACTTCGTGATGAAGGTGGACGAGCGGACCCTGCCGTCCGGCTACCGCCTGACCACGGAAAACCCGCGTGACGTGCGTGTGACGCGCGGCAAGATGGTCAAGCTCAATTTCGGCGCCACCGTGCACCGCGTGGTCCGGCTTGAGCTTTCGGGCGCCGCCTTCACCCCCGCAAACGACAGCACCGAGCTGCAGCCCGCCTACCTCGCCACCCTGCAAAAGCTTCCCGAGCAACTCGCGGCCCGGCCGTCGGTGCTGCGCATCGCCTACCGCCTCGGCGCCGAGCCGGCCGGCCTCGCCGAAAAACGCGTGGCCGCGGTCAGCGAGCGAATACAGGCCTTGTGGGAGGCCAGGCGCAAGAGGAAAGACGGGAATGAGGCCGCCGAAAGCGAACCCCTGCACCCCCTGATGATTGAAACCGAGCTGGAGACGGCGAAATGAATTTCCGTACACATGCGATAGCCGTCGCCGCCGGCCTGCTTTGCGCGGGCGCATCGACCTGGGCCGCCACTGAAGTCAGCGGCAAACGAATCGACAACGGGCGCATAGACCTGTTCAGCGTGCCGCCGCCGGCAGAAGTGCAGCCGGCCATCGCCTACCCCATGCCCTCGGGCGTGACGCGCGAAGAAGCGGCCGGCATGCGCGCCCGCGCCGCGCAGACGCCGCCCAGCCCGGCTTCCGTCAACAAGGCGCTCGAAGAAGCCGGCGGCCTCAGCCTGTTTGTCTCGGGCAAGGCCGAGCTCACGCCTTCGGCCAGGGCCGCGATTGAATCGCTGGCCGCTGAAATCCGCGGCAAAGGCGCGGCCTCGGCAGGCATGCGCATTGCCGTGGTCGGCCACACCGACAACCAGCGCCTGGCGCCGGATACCAAGCGCATCTTCAAGGACAACCAGGGCCTTTCCGAAGCGCGCGCGCTGGCCGTGACGGCCTACCTCAAGCAACTGTTGAACAACCCCACGATCACGTATTCGATCCAGGGCGAGGGCGAAAACAAACCGCTGGCCTCGAACGCGACACCCGAAGGCATGGCCCGCAACCGCCGTGTTGAATTGCGCGTGTGGTTCCAGCCCGCCGCGGTGGCGGCGCCCGTAGCACTTCCCGCGGCCGCGCTGCCGCCGTGCACGCCGCAATCGGTCGGCCAGTCGACCGTGCCCTTCCGCATCACCATAGACGGCGAGCCGATCAACACGGCCGAGATCCCGAACGAGGCCGACGGCCAGCGCTGCGCCGACGTCGCGCTCGAGCGGGCGGACATCCAGGTCCGCTACGACAGCCTGGCCGCCGTGCCGCTGATGAATGCCTGGGCGACACCCGGCACTGCCGTCAAAGGCGAGGCCGTGGAATTTCGCGCCTGGTCCAACTACATTCCGTGGATCAAAAAGGCCGAGCTGCGCCTCTTCCGCCCCGGGCAAAAAACCCAGGAGCGGCCATTTGAAATCGTGCCCATCGCCTGGTCGGGCGCGAGCCGTTGGACGGTGCCGGCCAACACCGCGGGTGACCAGGTGTTCTACCTGCTGCGTGTCTACGACGCGCAGGGCCGCTTCGACGAAACCAGCCTCAAGGCGCTGAACCTGCTGGCGCGCGCCATGCCGGCGAACGAAGACCAGGACAAGCTGGAACGCGAGCGCCTCACCGGTTATGGCGAGAACAGCCTGGCCCTGCGCAACATCCCGGTGGCGGGCGGCACGGTCACGGTCAACGGCACAAACTTGAAGCCCGGCCAGCGCATAGAGGCCCTGGGCCTGGAGCTGCCCATAGACGCGCAAGGCAAGTTTGCGATGAAGCAGATCATGCCGGCCGGCCCGCAATCGGTGGAAGTGACACTTAAGGAAACGGATGGCAAGGCCACCACCTTCCGCCGCAACCTCAACATCGCGGCCGATGACTGGTTCTACCTGGCACTCGGTGATTTGACGGCCGGCAAGAACAATGTCTCAGGCCCCGCCAAGCTGGTGACCGGCGACCTGAGCCACTACGAAGACAAGGTCTACGTCGACGGCCGCGCCGCTTTTTACCTCAAGGGCAAGATCAAGGGCGAGTGGCTGCTGACGGCTTCGGCCGACACGCGCGAAGGCCCCATCGAAGACCTGTTCTCCAACTTCTCGAGCAAGGACCCCAAGTACCTGCTGCGCAGCATAGACCCCAACCTGTACTACCCGGTCTACGGCGACGACAGCACCACCGTGGACGACGCGCCCACGCAGGGCAAGTTTTTCGTCAAGCTGCAAAAAGGCGATTCGCACATCATGTGGGGCAACTTCCAGACCTCCTGGAGCGGCACCGAGTTGATGCAGTATTCGCGCGGCCTCTACGGCGCTCAGCTGCGCCACCGATCCGAAGAAGCCACGGCCTATGGCGAGAAGCGCACGCAGATCGACGCTTTCGCGGCCGACCCGGGCACCCTGGCCTCGCGCGAGGAGTTCCGCGGCACCGGCGGCTCCATCTATTACCTGCGCCACCTGGACATCACCCAGGGTTCGGAGCGCGTCTGGATCGAAGTGCGCGACAAGGATTCGGGCATGGTGATAGAGCGCCGCGAGCTCGCGCCCACGCAGGACTACGAGGTCAACTACCTGCAGGGCCGCATCCTGCTGCAGTCGCCGCTGTCCGCCACCGGCGGCGGCGCAGGTCTGATCATGACTTCGGCGGTCGGCGGCCAGCCGGTCTACCTGGTCACGACCTATGAGTTCGCGCCCGGCGTCACCGCCGTCAGCAACCTGTCGACCGGCCTGCGCGCCAGCCAGTGGATCAATGACCACTTCCAGCTGGGTGCCAGCACCTACCACCAGGGCGAAACTGGCTCCAGCCAGACGCTCAAAGGCGTGGACGGCACGCTGCGCTACAAGCCCGGCACCTGGCTCAAGTTCGAGGCGGCCCGCTCCAAGGGCCCGGGCAACGGCGCGCAGACTTCGATTGACGGCGGCTTCGGCTTCAACACCCTGAGCAGCGGCGCCATCCAGTCGGCCGGCGCCGAACGCCTCGAAGCCTCGGTCGACCTGGCCGAAGTGACCGACAGCATGAAGGGCAAGGTCACGGCTTACGCGCAGAACCGCGACCGCGGCTACTCGGCCCCCGGGCAGATAGGCATTGGCGGCGAGGCCGTCAAGCAGGCCGGTGCTTCCGCCGACGTGGAGGTGATGCCGGGCACGCGCGCCGACGACCGCTCCAATATCGTACCGAACGCCAGCCCCTTGCTGTCGCAAACCGGCTCACGCACCGATGCGCAGCTGCGCGCCGACTACCGTCCTGACCGCCAGGGCGGCAAGCCCGGCGAAAAAGAAGACTGGGAAGCCTATGGTTATGTGCAGGGCACGCTGGAGCGCGACGAGACGCGCGACCCCAACAACCGCGTCGGCCTGGGCGGCGCGCTGCAAGTCAGCGAGCGCGTGAAACTCAGCGGCGAAACCTCCAGCGGCAGCATGGGCGTGGGCGGCAAGCTGGGCGCCGACTACCGCATCTCCGACCGCAGCAACGCCTACCTGGCCTACACCGTGGAAACCGAAAGCCCCGACGTCGCCTGGCGCGGCCGCCAGGGCACGCTGGTCTCTGGCGCCAGCACGCGCGTCTCCGACCAGCTGCGCGTCTTCGGCGAAGGCCGCTCCGTCAATGGCGCTGGCCCGCAAAGCCTGACGCAGGCCTTCGGCACCGACTGGTCGCCCAATGACCGCTGGAACTTTGGCGCCAAGGTCGAGTTCGGCACCGTGTCCGATCCTTTGGCCGGTGACCTCAAGCGCCGCGCGCTGGGCGGCTCTATCGGCTACAAAAAAGACGGCCTCAAGTACGGCGGCAATATCGAGTGGCGCCATGACAAAGGCAATATCTCGGGTGAACGCACCAMCTGGCTCATGCGCAACACCGTCGGCCTGCAGGTCGACCCGGCGTGGCGCCTGCTCGGCAAGCTCAACGTCTCACGCTCCAGCAACAGCCAGGGCGCGTTTGTCGACGGCAACTACCACGAGTTTGTCATCGGCAGCGCCTATCGCCCCGTCGACAACGACCGCTGGAACACCTTGTTCAAGTACACCAATTTGAACAACGTGCCCACCGCCGGCCAGCTCACGCCTTCGGGCCAGGCAGCCGACTACGCGCAGCGCAGCCAGGTCTTCTCGGTCGACACGATTTACGACGTGAAGCCATGGCTGTCGGTCGGCGCCAAGTACGCCTTCCGCATCGGTGAACTCAAGTCGCCGGTGGCCGGCGGCGAATGGTTCTCCAGCCGCGCCGACCTGCTGATCCTGCGCGCCGACCTGCACCTGGTCAAGGAATGGGATGCACTGGTGGAGCTGCGAAACCTGCGCGCCACCGAAGCCCAGGATGCGAAAGCCGGCGCGCTGCTGGGCATCTACCGCCACCTCGGCAAAGGTGTGAAGG
>NZ_JBFUBY010000231.1:0-6692 GCF_056405515.1 Polaromonas sp. P1_G2 | reverse complement strand
CGACTGTTGGACCAGTTGGTTCATCCAGCGATTGAACCGCTCTGCGTCAATGGCCTCATCGGTCTCGATGCTGTATGAGCCGATCGAGGTGTCGTGCTCGTGGTTGTGCTCGTCTTCCAGGAGATCGGGCTCGACCGACAGCACGTTCGCCAGGGAAAACCGCTTCGTGCCGAGCAGTTCACCCACCGGGATCCGCGCGTGTTCAGCCCGGACCAGGTGCGCAGCGGGGTTCAGCAGACGTAACTCGCGCTCGAGCCTCTTCACTGCTTCACCATCGACCGTCTCGATCTTGTTGAGCATGACGACGTCAGCAAAAGCTATTTGCTCACGCACAATATCGTCGCCGAGATGGAGTAGAAGATGGTGTGCATCGGCAACGGTAATGACCGATTCAAGTTCCACGCGCTCCAACATGGCCGCATCGGCGAGAAAACTCTGCAATACCGGAGCCGGGTCGGCCAGACCGGAGGTTTCGATGATCAGGCGATCGACCGGCCGGCCGGCACGCTGGAGCAGATCGTTGACCGCCACTGCCAGGTCCTTGCGCACCGTGCAGCAGATGCAACCATTGGTGATCTCGATAAGCGGCCGATCATCGGCGACGATCAGTTCCCCGTCGATGCCAACCTCGCCAAACTCGTTGACGATGACGCCGATGAAAGCGTCATGGCACTGATCTAGCAGGTGGTTTACGAGTGTCGTCTTACCGGCACCCAGAAAGCCGGTGATGATCGTGACGGGAATCATCCGGCTTGACGTTTCGAAGCTGCCAGAGCTGCGGCAGGATGGGGATTTTCCGCCGATGTAACCGGCTCGCGCATGTCCAGTCCGTGGCGATCACGAATGAAAATCGCCCCCACAACCAAAGTGATCAGCGACACAGCAACCGTGTAGAGAAGGCCGTGGAAGATGTCGCCACTGCCTACCACCATTGCCGTCGCCACGAAAGGCGCGAAGCCACCGATCCAGCCATTCCCGAATTGCAGTGCCACCGAGACGCCGCTATAGCGAACCTGTGTTGGAAACTGTTCAACGAGGAACGCACCCATCGGGCCATACACCATGGTCGAGAGGAAAATCAGCCCGAACAGCATCAGCACAATCATGGGCGCATTCACGCGGGCTGGATCGGCGACCAGCGGCATGCCGCGCTCAACCAGCACGCGACGTACCACGGCTTCGTCAAAACCGGGCAATGTTATTTCGCCAATCACGAGCCGCAGTTCGCCTTGCTGCTGCTGCAACGTATATGGAATACCTTGCGCGGCCAGGAATGAGCGGGCGCGCGTGCACGGCTTGGTCGCCTTTGGCTGAAAGAGTTGACCGACAAATGATTGTTCCTCACGACAGWCGCTACCCTCAATGACGACATGAGTCCGAGCGCGGAACTCTTCCAGCGCTGGATTCCCGTATTTGGCCATGCCCTGGAAGAGAGGCACGAACAGCAATGCAGACAGCAGACAGCCCGTCAGCATGATCCACTTTCGACCAACCAGATCTGAAAGCCAGCCGAAAAGCACGAAGAACGGTGTGGCCAGCACGAGAGCGATCGTGAGGTAGCCATAGGCAGATTGAGCGGGCAGCTTCAGCATGGTGGTGAGGAACTGCAGGCTGTAGAAGTGCGCCGTATACCAGATGACGGCTTGTCCTGCCACTGCACCGAAAATCGTCACCAGCACAATGCGTAGAGTGCGCGAATTTCCGAAAATGTCTTTGATCGGATTTCGCGAGCCCTTTCCGTGCGCCTTCATCTCGAGAAATATCGGCGACTCCTCCAGCCGCATACGCACATAAAGCGAATACGCGAGCAACCCCAACGACAGCACGAACGGCACACGCCATCCCCAAGAGGCAAAGGACTCTGCGGACAACGACGATCGCAGTACCAGGATCACAGTCAGAGAGGCGAGCAGCCCGAGGGTTCCAGTGATCTGCAGCCAACTCGTCGTGAAGCCGCGATGCCGCGGATCTGCGTGCTCCGYGATGTAAGTGACAGCGCCGCCGAACTCTCCGCCGATCGCCAGGCCCTGCACCAGCCGCAGCAGGACCAAAATCGCCGGGGCGGCCCAGCCGATGGTCTCGAACGTGGGGAGGAAGCCGATGGTCGCGGTGGCCAGGCCCATGATCATCATTGTCACAAGAAAGGTTTTCTTGCGTCCAACCAGGTCACCCAAGCGTCCGAAGACGATTGCACCGAAGGGCCTCAACACGAAGCCTGCGCCAAAGGTCGCGAGCGACGCGAGAATGGCTGCGGATTCGTTGCCCTTGGGAAAGAACAATCCGCTGAAGAACACTGCGAGGCTACCGTAGATGAAGAAGTCATACCACTCGAACACGGTGCCGAGTGCGGCGGCGAAGACCACGCGGCGCGTTTCACGGGGGGTCCCTGGCGTTGCGGGGGATGCGTTTATGTTTGTTGTCATGTCCATACTCCTAGATGTATGGCGGTGCCGTCAGGCACCGCTCCGCTTGTCGATACGCGCAATGAAGTCGCGCAGGATGGCGTTAAAACGCTCGGGTTGCTCCAGCATCGGGAAGTGCGCAGCGGCGGGGACCAGCTGCAGTATGGCACCAGGAATACCGGCCGCGAGTGCCTGGGATTGCGCAGGTGGCGTGATGGCATCCTCTTCGCCGCAGACGACGAGCGTCGGCAAAGTCAGATGCTCAAGCTCCTCACGGCTGTCAGCCTCGTTGAGTGAAACGATGGCTTCGCGCGCGACGAAATTTGGAGTCTGTGCGACCTGTTCGCGAGCGAACGCCACCAGTTCGGGCGATGCGGCTGAGCCGAACGAGCGATCGATCACCGCCTGGCTTGCGGCGACGATACCGAGGCGATCAATCGCCTCCAGCACATTCTTCACGCGGACGTCAGGACCGAGTCCGTGCGGCGTTGCACCCACTAGCACCAGGGCGCGCAGGCGGTCTCCGTGCGTGAGTGCGAACCGTTGGGAAATCGTGCCGCCCATTGAGAGCCCCACGAGAATCACGTCTTTGAGGTCTAACTTGTCAAACAGCAACACCAAATCGGCCACGAAGGCGTCAATTGTGTAACGGCGAGTCTGCGGACGCGCCGAGCGACCATGCCCAGGCAAGTCCAGTATCACCAATCGGTGATCCCGCGCGAACTCGCCGATTTGCTCGCGCCAGAACTCACCCGTTGTGGTGAAGCCGTGACAAAACACGAGCGTCGGGCCTTGGCCCGCCACCCGCACATGCATGTCTCCGATAGAAAAATTATTGTCCATGTGCATTTCCAGTTGGGGAATCGAACGCCCCACGTAGTCAAGCGCGAGGCGGGCTTACTCAGCAAACCTGATGCCAAGGCGCGTTTCCCGTCGACATGAACGCGCAAGCTGTTGATTTGTTGGAAGAAATTCCCCTTCCAGTCCTGCTTGACGCGGCAGAATATTGGCTGTAATCTCAAAATAGAGTCTCTAAATCTCATTATTGATACAAGTTATGCCTTTTCCAGAATGGTTTGGCTCCGGCCAGAATGAAGCTGAGCTACTGCGCCGCGTGCTGGATCACGTGTCCGACTGTCTCGTCGCGGTGGATACCGAAGGGCGCGTCGTGCTGATCAACGCGCCGTATTGCCGCCTGCTGGGCGGTTCACCCGGGGATTTCATTGGCCGGCACATCACCGATGTCGTGTCGCCAAAGACTCGGCTCCATCATGTTGCGCGGGGCGACACAACCGTGACCATGATGACGCTGGAAGTCCACGGCCACCAGCTGCTGGCGCGCCAGGTGCCTGTCTACCAGGACGAACGGATCATCGGCGCAGTGGGCCTCGCTCTGTTCTCCGATATGGCTGCGCTGAAAAAGGCGGTTGCCGTTGCTGCGGACGGCGACCGTGCCATTCACAGCTCGCCCACACCGTGGACCGCGCGGCACAAGCTCGCGGACATCTTGGGACGCGGAGCAAGAATGCATGCAGTGCGGGCAGCCATTGAACAGGCTGCCCCGCTGTCGTTGCCGGTGCTAGTGCAGGGCGAGACTGGAAGCGGAAAAGAACTGGCAGCCAGCGCCATCCACGCCCTGTCACCGCGAGCTCGGCGACCATTCGTATGGGTCAACTGTGCCTCGATTCCGGAGTCGCTGATTGATGCAGAACTTTTCGGCTACGAAGGCGGCGCCTTCACCGGAGCCCGAACTCGCGGAAAACCGGGCAAGTTCGAACTGGCGAGCGGGGGCACGCTATTCCTCGATGAGATCGGTGACATGCCACTGAGCCTGCAGGCCAGTCTTCTGCATGCTGTTCAGAATCAGGAGATCGTTCGAGTCGGTGGCGTTTCGCCGATTCCGATCGATACGCGAGTTGTTTGCGCCACCCATCGCGACCTGCAGGCCCGCGTAGATGCCGGCCAGTTTAGAGCTGATCTGTATTACCGGCTGAACGTACTCGGCGTGCGCATGCCCGCTTTACGTGAGCGCGATGACCTTGAATGGATGATCGAGCAACTGCTTGATCGCATGGCGCGACGAGAGGGTCTGYCAGGTCGCCGGATGCCACCAACGGTTCGCGCGCGATGGCTGGCCTTTGACTGGCCGGGCAACGTGCGCCAGTTGGAAGCAGCCGTGTTGCGCTTCCTGATTTCCGGCGATACCGAGCTGCCGGCTGGACGGCCAGCAAGGCGACTGGGGGATAACGCTGAAATGGGTGGAGCCTCGATAACGACCACTTTGCAGGCACATTTGGATCGCGAGCGCGACGCCTATATACGAAAGGCGCTCGCGGAGACCGCGGGGGACAAGGACGAGGCTGCGCGCCGACTCGACATAAGCCGGGCAACTTTGTATCGCGAGCTTCGGCGCTCGCCTGCATCGACATGAGGAAACTAGTGTGGGTAGCTCCGCACACAATTTGAACCACCAATCACCGCAATATACTCCGCTGCCGCCCAATAATCATTGTGTCGACAAAAGACGAGCCACTGCGGTTGCCGGGGCCATAAGTAACACGAAAATCTTCTGTCAGCGGAAAATTCGTCATGGATTCCAGAGTCGAAACCAGTTTTTCCCGCTGTAGCGATGGCGTTAATTGCAGTGTTTTGATCATCAGCTTGGCGGATAGAAAGCCCTCCATCCCCAAGAACGAAGCCGACTCCTTGGAGAAGCGTTTTACCAGCTCCACGTACTCGGACGACCCAACGCTGCGAGTGTTGTAGGGATACGGCACAGGCTGGGTAAACCGCAATCCGATGGCATTGTCACCAAGCAGCGAAATGGCCATCTCAGGAGAGACCACTGATAGCACTGTCGTGACAGGCAAGATAATGCCCTTCTCTTTTGCCTGGGTGACGAAGGCAGCCAGAGCTGGTGCGCTGCCCCCAAAAATCAGGGCGGCGGGACGCTGTTTTTCAATGCCCAGGAGTGTTTGAGTAAAGTCGGGCTTGGCCGAGGGTGGAAAAGGAGCCTCTACAAGCGGAACGAGCTTCTGGCGCGCCAAAGTCGTCGTCACACCACTAAGCGCCGCTCGGCCTTGCCCGTCGTCCTGATAGACCACGCCCCAGCTGCGCACGCCTGTAGTTGTCCCGATCTCGACGGCACTTGAGGCCTCATGAGCGAAGCTGGATCGAACAATAAACACGTAGCGATTGCCTGGGTCTTTCACAATCGGTGCGCCCGAAACGGCACCAATAAGAGGAATCTTGTTTTCGTTAGCGAACTTTGACACCTCAATAATCCCAGGTGTTCCCATAAAACCAAACAAGGCTAGGGCGCCCTGATCAACCAGCTTTCGGGCATTTTGGACCACAAGTTCCTTGTCAAACTTGTCGTCCAAAATCAATAGCTGAATCCGCCGGCCATGAATGCCTCCAGAAGCATTCACCGATTCGAAAAGAATTCGCGCCCCTTCTCGAAACTGTTGTGCATTGATACTGGCGACCCCCGTAAACGGAAGCGACATTCCAAGCACAATATTAGGCGGATCAATGGCTATGGCATGTTGAGCAATGCCAAACAATGACAGACCTGCACCAAGTGTCGAAGCCTGATTTAGAAAAGTCCTGCGATCCATGGTTCACCTCATTTCGGTTTGCTTTAAAAGTGAGTGCATTGGTGCCAAACCGCCAGACCGGCTCCCGCGCTCACCATTCAGCGGGACGATTTCGAACTACCTGGAATGAACGCGAATTACAGATCCAGCACGAGCATCGGCGTCACAGCGCGCGAACAGCACGGCATAAACTGGTCATTCGCGGCTTGCTCCTCAGTTGTGAGATACATGTCACGGTGTTCAGGCACACCCTCTAGTACGCGTGTGAGGCAAGTTCCGCACACTCCTTGCTCACACGACGTCTGCACCTCGATTCCAGCCGCCTTCAACGCTTCAACGACGGTTTTATCCTTGGGCACGTTCACGACTTTCCCCGAGCTCGCCAGCTTTACCTCGAAACTGCCATCCGCGTCCGACCTCGCAACATCACCGGAAAAGAACTCGTAGTGCAGCTGTGATTCGGGCCAACCCTTGGCTCTGGCCGTCTGAAGCACGGCGTCCATAAAGCCTTTAGGTCCGCATACGTAAAGATGAGTCCCAACCTGGTGGGTGGCGAGCAATGCCCCGATATCGAGTTTTTGCTCTGGTTCCCCATCGTCAAAATGGAAGTGCGCATGGGCCGCGAACGGGGACGATTGGATTCGTCGCAAGAACGCAGTCCGGTTGCGCTCTCGCGTGCAGTAATGCATCT
>NZ_JBFUBY010000230.1:0-11844 GCF_056405515.1 Polaromonas sp. P1_G2 | reverse complement strand
GCCTTGGGTTCGGCAAAAGGGGCGCGGCGGTCGAACACCTCGCGCGAATGCGCGGCGATGAACTGCTTGACGATGCGGTCTTCGAGCGAATGAAAACTGATCACCACCAGACGGCCTCCCGGTTGGAGAACTTTCAGTGACGCGGCTAGCGCCTGTTGCAGCTCTTCAAGCTCGGCGTTGATGAAAATCCGAAGAGCCTGAAATGTGCGCGTTGCAGGGTCCTTGCCCGGCTCGCGGGTTTTGACCGCGCCAGCCACGACTTCGGCCAGCTCAGCGGTGGTTCGAAGAGGGCCCCGTTCCTGTCGGCGACGATCAATCGCCTTTGCAATCTGTTGAGCAAACCGTTCTTCGCCATATTCACGAATCACCTCCGCCATGGTTTCTATGGATGCATCCACCAGCCACTCGGCCACGCTCTGGCCACGCGTGGTGTCCATGCGCATGTCGAGCGGCCCCTCCTGCCGAAACGAAAAACCGCGCACCGGGTTGTCGATCTGCGGCGAGCTCACGCCGAGGTCCATCAGCACGCCGGCCGCGCTGGCGGCGGGCAGCTGGCCCAGGTGCATAAAACCCTCGTGGCGGATCGAAAAGCGCGGGTCGGTGATGGTCTGCGCCTCGGCGATGGCGTCGAGGTCTTTGTCGAAGGCGGTGAGCCGCCCCTGGGGCGAGAGCCGCGACAGCAACAGCCGCGAGTGCCCGCCGCGCCCGAAGGTCGCGTCGACGTAGTGGCCGTCCGGGTTGACAAGAAGCGCCTCTATGGCTTCGTTCAACAGGACGGTGCGGTGTATCCATGTGCCGTTCACCGTCTTCTTTCAGAACGAAAAGTCTCTGAAGACATCGGGCATCTCGCCCTTCATCTGTTCGGCTTCCTGGGCCGCGTAGGTGGCGGCATCCCAAAGTTCGAAGTAGCTGCCCATGCCGAGCAGCACCGTGTCCTTGCCGATGCCCGCCGCCGCGCGCAGTTCGGGCGACACCAGCACGCGGCCGGTGGCATCCATGTCGACGTCCATGGCGTTGCCGAGAAAAATGCGTTTCCACCACTGTGCCTGCATCGGCAGGGAGGCGATGCGGTCACGGAATTTTTCCCACTCGTTGCGAGGGAAAATCATGAGGCAGCCGTGCGGGTGTTTGGTGATGGTGAGCTGGCCGGAAGCAGTGGCGCTCAGCACGTCACGATGCCGGGTCGGCACGGAGAGCCGACCTTTGGTATCGAGAGCTAACGATGAGGCGCCTTGAAACACTGCTAAAAACCTTTAGAGAACACTTTTCACCACTAAATTGCACTTCCTCCCACTTTAGCAGGAAACCATTTGCAAACAAGGGATTTGAAACAAATTTTTTCAATGAAATCAAGGACTTAGAAGCGTCTGTGGATGCAAAAGGGAAAATCAAAAAGCGTTCTAAATTAAGCACTTAGACGATGCAATGAAAGTATTGCTTTAAGGCAACAGTGCTCGGCCGGTGAAGGCAAGGTGAAAAGCGGGACTATTTCCCTCTTCTCACATTGGCGCCGCGAGCATGACGGCGAGGTTCGCTATAGAAACCATAGCGACCAAGCCAGTTTGCACAGGGAACAACAGCATGCACACGCGCCAGATGGCGGGCGCGAGCGGCGCGCCACGGGCGGCGGTGCACCCGGTGGCCGATGAAATGAGGGAGGTAAAAACCGATTGAAAATGGCCCCGTTGCGCAGGGCCAAAGTGGGCACGGTCCGCGTCAGTCGACGCGCACCATGACCCTGGCGTGCTCGGTGATGCCGATCACATTGAAGAAGGCGGCCACGAGGCGGTTGACGTCGGAGAACTGCACCGCGCGGTTCTCGGCTTCGCGGGCCGACACCCAGTTGAGCAGCGTCCCCGCAGCGGAAAAATCCACGCGGATCAGCTTGGAGCAGGAGATCAGCATCATGTCGGCGCCCATCAGCTTGGCTTCGAGCTTGTCGAGCACGGCGATCGCATCGCCCTGCACCTGGCCGGACAGTTCCACCGACAACAGGTTGCTCATCTGCGAGCTCGGCGCATCCATCTGGGTGTCGCCTTCGATGGAGCTGAGACTGGAGGACATCGAGTCGCGGTAGACATCGCCGATGATGGCCTGGCCGCTCATAACGCCGCCCTGGGCGTCTATGGGCTTGTATTCACAGCGCGCGCTGTCCCAGGCCGGAGGGGAAACTTCATAGGTGACGCAGAAATCGAGCGCCGCCAGCTCAAAGTCGTCGGGGCGGTGCGTGACGCGCAGCGCCTCCATGCGCAAAAGCCACCAGTTCTGGGCCGTGTCGCGGCTGCCCGAGGGCGTGGCGTCCTGCAATACCTTCTGCAGCTGCGCATCGCCCATGAAACGCAGCTGGACGGGCTGGGCGGCCCAGCCGCTGAAAACCTTGTACAGCGGCTCCACCGCGGCGGCCTCAATGGACTTGATGTTTTTCCAGTCCAGCCGCCACGGCATCGGGGCCTTGGCCATGGCCGCCTTGAGCGCGGCCACCGTCTGTATACCCAGCACCGAGGGGCATACCCAGTCGGCCGCGGGCCCGTTGGCAGCTTTGCCGCTTGCAGGCTCACTGAGTTTTTTCACCATGTCGGGCATGGAGAACCACTGCGGCGCCGACCGGTCAAAGCGCTCGACGAACTGGATCGCGGCGGTTTCAAACTTGTCCTGCTGGGCCGTGGCGCGATACAGGTCGAACAGCGTCAGCCAGGTGTCCGCATGGCCGGTGCGCGAACCGTTCGGGGCGAGGATTTCCAGCAGGCCGGCTTCGGCACCGGCATCGTCGCCGTTGGCAAAGCGAATGGCCGCTTCTTCGAGTTCGGCGTCATGCTCGACCCCTTCGTCTACATCGACGGCGCTGAATTTGGAATGCGAAAAGCCGGGGAGAGGCCTCCGTGGTCGGTTCGGGTTTTTTATGGCTCAGGCCCGCCGGGGCCGTGGCCCTGTAGGCCGTCGGCAATGCGTTGTCCAGCAGGGGCGCCTGGACCGAGGGATTCCTGGCGCCCGTAGGCGAGGCATGCGGTGGCGTGCTGTCGGGGATACCGCCATTCTTGGTTTTCCACCACTGCATGGACATCTGCGCTTCGATCTCGTCGATCTTCTTGAGCGTGGTGGCCCTGTCGTCGGGCTTGGACGGCATGCTGCTCTGGAAGAACGAAGGCCGCCCGCCCGGATCCTGGCCGACGCCGACCATGGCTTCGCGCTTGCGCATCTTACGCAGCATGTCGAATTCGCGCTTGCGCACGAAGTCGTTCTGCCGCTTGCGCTCTATCATTTCCTTGAGCAACTGCTTGCTCATGGCTTCGTCCCGGTCCGTGGGGGCCGCGTCCAGGTCGGCCCAGTTCGTGGCCGGATTCCGGACGAACTTCACCATCTTGGACAGCAGGCCTGAAGCGGTATCTTCTTTGGACATGGGAGGACGACTAAAAATACGTCAATCGGCAGCCTGGCGTCAATCGCCAAACATCTTTTGCTTGAGTTCGCGGCGCTGCTGGGCTTCCAGGGACAGGTTGGCCGTGGGGCGGGCGATCAGCCGGCCCACGCCGATGGGCTCGCCGGTTTCGTCGCAGTAGCCGTAGTCGCCGGAGTCGATGCGGGCGATCGACTGCTCGATTTTCTTGAGCAGCTTGCGCTCGCGGTCGCGGGTGCGCAATTCAAGGGCGTGCTCTTCCTCGATGGTGGCGCGGTCCGCGGGGTCGGGCACCACGACGGTGTCCTCGCGCAGGTGCTCGGTGGTTTCGCCGGCGCTGTTGTGGATGTCCTGCTTGAGCACCGACAGCTTGTGGCGGAAGAAGGCCAGCTGCTTTTCATTCATGTACTCGGAGTCGGGCATGGCCTTGACTTCGTCGTCTGTGAGCTGCTCGGCGGATTTGGTCTTCCAGTTGTTGGCGAGCTTGGGGTCTTTTTTGGCCGCCGCCTGGGGTGGCGGCGCGATCACGCGTTCGGTCATTGTGGAGTAACTGGCTTTGGCTGCGTCGGGCGCATGGGTTGGCACCATGGGTGCGGGAGGGGGTGACTGGGTGGCGACCCGGGCGGAACTGCGCCGGCCGGGTTTCAGGGGAGGCGGGGCGGCGAGCCCAGCCCTCACGGGAGCCGCGGCCGGAGCCGGCGCAACGGCGGCCACAGGCGGCACCGGCTTGGCGACGGGTTTTGCGGCGGGAGGTTTGACGGCGGGTTTTGGAGGGGATTTGAGCACTGGCTTGACGGGTTTGGCGACGGCCTTGGCCTTGGAAGGCACAGGCTTGGCAGCGGTTTTCTTGACGGCTGCGGCAGGTTTTTTCGAGGGTGCCGCCTTGGGCACCGGCTTCGCAACCTTTTTCGCGGCGGGTTTGGGCGCCGGCTTGGCTTTGGCCACGGGCTTGGCAACTTTTTTCACGGCCTTGGCGGCTGCCTTGGGCGCCGTCTTGGCTTTCACGGCTGTCTTGGCGGCCGGTTTGGCTGCAGCCTTGGCGGGCGTTTTGGTCTTCTTCGCTGGGGCTTTCACAATGTGTCTCCTCTGGAAAGCAGCCTTGGAACGGCCCGGGGGCCTCTGCGGCGGCTTCCTGGCCAGACTGCCGCAGTGCGATAGTCCAACCCTAGCTGTTGCCAGATTTCCTGGTTTGTCCGCCGCCCGCCAGTCCTGAGAACCGCTAAAACGCGATCCTCAACCCGCTTTTTAGCTGGTTTTGTGCCTGACTGGCCTCCCGATCCGGTTTTCCGGGTATTTTGGTCGGCGCGCGATTGTAGCGGCTCGCCAGCGCCCTGTGACACCCAAAAAACAAATCGTTGGAGAATCGAGACAAACATGAAGCCCTCCGCCTTTTATAGGCTACAGGCGGACAGCCTACCTCAAACCAGGCACTGCTCCAGGCCCTGCAGAAAAATATCTTTGGGCAGGTCGATGCCGATGAACACCATCTTGCTGTTTTTCTTCTCGCCCTCGGCCCAGGCGGGCCCCAGGTCGCTGCCCATGAGCTGGTGCACGCCCTGGAAAATCACCTTGCGGTCGGTGCCGTCCATGTTCAGCACGCCCTTGTAGCGCAGCATGCGCGGGCCGTAGATGTTGACTACCGCGCCCAGGAAATCCTCGAGCTTGGCCGGGCTGAAGGGCTTGTCGGAGCGGAAGACGAAGCTCTTGACGTCGTCGTCATGGTGGTGATGGTGACCGTGGCCCTCATGCCCGTCCTTGGCCTTCTGCGGGGCGCGCGGATTCATGTGCTTGAGCCGGTGCATCAGCGCRTCRACYTCGTCCTTGGCCACCAGGTCCGAYTTGCTGATGAAGATCTGGTCGGCRAAMCCGACCTGGCGGCGCGCCTCCTGSCGGTCRTTGAGCTGGCCGGCCGCGTGCTTGGCGTCCACCAGGGTCAGGATGGAGTCCAGCAGGTATTGCTCGGCGATTTCCTCGTCCATGAAAAAGGTCTGCGCCACCGGGCCGGGGTCGGCCAGGCCGGTGGTTTCGATCACTACCCGGTCGAAGTCGAGCAGGCCCTTGCGTTTTTTGGCGGCCAGCAACTGCAGCGTTTCACGCAGGTCTTCGCGGATCGAGCAGCAGATGCAGCCGTTGTTCATCTGGATGATGTTTTCCGTGGTGTCGTTGACCAGGATGTCGTTGTCGATGTTTTCCTCGCCGAATTCATTCTCGATGACGGCGATCTTCTGCCCATGCGCCTCGGTCAGCACGCGCTTGAGCAGCGTGGTCTTGCCGGAGCCCAGAAAGCCGGTGAGGATGGTGACGGGGATCAAGCTCATGATGTCTACCTAAAAACGAAGGGTTACGGGGATGCGGGCGGGCCGCGAGAACCCAAGCTGGGGAGTTTAGCGGCGGGTTCAAGCCCCAAGCGGGGCCCGGGCGAATACCACCTCGGCCAACAGTTACTTTACAGAGGCTGTCAAGCCCCCCGGGCTATACGCTCTTAGCCGCCCACCCGCTTTACCAGCACCAACCCTTTGAGGTATTCGCCCTCCGGGAAGGCCACCGTCATGGGGTGGTCGGGGGCGCCGCCCATGCGTTCGGAGATAAAGGCGTCCACACCCGCGTCTGTGCCGGCCGAAGCCACAATCTTGTGGAACAGGTCGGCGCTGATGCCGCCCGAGCACGAATAGGTGAACAGCACGCCCCCGGTTGAAAGGATGGACAGCGCCAGGCGGTTGATGTCCTTGTAGGCCCGGGCGGCGCGCTCGGCGTGCGTCACGGTCGGCGCGAATTTGGGCGGGTCCAGCACGATGGCGTCGAAGGTCCGGCCCTCCTTCTGGTACTGGCGCAGCGAGGCGTTCACGTCGGCGTCGAGCAGGGTGGTGCGGCCGGCGTCAAAGCCGTTGAGCGCCACGTTGGCGCGGGCCCGTTCAATCGCCGGGGCCGACGAGTCGATGGACGTGACGTGCCCGGCGCCGCCGGCCAGCGCGGCCACAGTGAAGCCGCCGGTGTAGCAGTAGCAATTGAGCACGCTTCCGAAGCCCAGGCGGCGCGTGTAGGCCGCAAACTTCTGCCGGCTGTCGCGCTGGTCCAGGTAAAAGCCGGTTTTGTGGCCTTCGGCGATGTCCAGGCTGAGCTTCCAGTCGTGTTCGGTGATGGTGATGCCGGTCTCGCCGGAACCCTTCAGCCATCCGGTGACCTCGGGCAGGCCTTCCAGCGCCCGCGAACTCGCATCGGAGCGCTCATAGAGACGGGTCAACCCGGTCTGGGCCAGCAGGGCTTCGACGATCACGCTTTTCCACTTTTCCGCGCCGCAGCTGGAAAACTGGGCGACCAGGGTGTCGCCATAGCGGTCAACCACCAGGCCAGGCAGTCCGTCGGATTCGCCGTGGATCAGGCGCCGGCCGTCGCTCTGGATATCAAACAGCTCCCGGGCCTTCAGGGCCTGGGCAATGCGATCCGCGAAAAAAGCCGCGTCGATGCGCTGGGCCTCGTCAAAACTCCAGACCCGTGCCCGGATTTTGGAAGCAGGGCTGAAAGCCGCCCAGCCGAGGAACTGGCCGGCATGACCTTCCACCCGCACGGTTTCGCCGGCATCGCCGCCGCCCTTGGCGATGGCGCCGTCAAAAATCCAGGGGTGGCGCCGCAGCAAGGAGCGCTCCTTGCCATCCCGCAATCGAATAATTTTCATGGCGCTATTGTCGCGGCAGGGCGCACCGGCCCCAGCCCTTCCCCAGTGAACCGCAAAACAACGCCCGCCTTTGTCCCATAAACAGGGACTGTAATTTTCGCGAAAGTTTGCGACAATCGCAGGTTAATGATTTTTAAGTACTTTTCCGTGCAGTTGAAGAAACACACGCCAATTGCAGGCAATGTGATTCGCAGAGGCACGGCTGTACGGACCCTGTTGCTGGGCCTGGCGATGAGCCTGCTGATGGGCTCGCTGCTGGCGCTGACCAGCCTCGATGCCCGCTCGCGCACGGTGCTGGACCTCGACGCCCAGATACAACCGGTGGCGCTGCAGGACTGGGGCGACTACTGGATAGACACCACCGGCAAGTTCACCCCCGAGCAGGTCGCCGCCTCGCCCGACATTCCCTGGAAGCCGACGCACGCCGACGCGATCTATCCGGTCACCAGCGGTTATTCGATGTGGGTGCGCTTCAACGTGCCACCCGCACCCGATAACGAACGCTGGTACCTCGAGGTCCCCTACCCGTCCATAGACCGGGCGTCGCTGTACACGCTGGACGGCGCCGGCCAGTGGAGCGAGCAGCGAGCCGGCGACCTGGTGGCGGTCAATAAATGGCCGGTGCCGCACCGCCATCCGCTGCTGCCCATCGCACTGTCGGCCGAGGTTCCCTCCAACTACCTGCTGCGCCTGGAAAACGGCCACCCCTTCAGCGCGCCGCTGCAGTTCATCAGCGAGGGGCGGCTCAGCTACTCCGAACAGCGCGTCTCGCTGATCCTGGGCATTTTCTTCGGCCTGACCGGCCTGGCCGCGCTGATCTCTGCGCTGGGCGCCGTGTCGCTGCGCGACTCCGCTTATGGCTTTTACGCCCTGTGCGTGACCTTGCTGGGGTTGACCCAGGCCACCGTCACCGGCATCGCCGGCCTGCACCTGTGGCCCGCCTGGCCGGGCTGGAGCGACGTCGCGACCTCGGTGCTGCCCATGCTGACGGCGGCGGCCACGCTGCTGTTCATTTCTGCGGCCGTGGCCCTGCCCGAACGCTCCATGCGCCTGCACTGGCTGATGGTCGGCCAGGCGGTGCTGGGCGCGCTCACGGCCGTACTGCTGGCATTGGTGCCCGCGGCCTCGCGCATGGATGTGTTCATTCCCATCATGCTGCTGCTGCAGTTCAGCGGCATGCTGGTCATGGGCTGGGCCTGGCGGCGGGGCGACCGCTTCGCACCCTGGCTGATGCTGGCCTATGTGCCCGTGCTGGTCGCCGCCGGCTGGACCCTGGCGCGCAACGCCGAACTGGTGCCCATCGGCTTCCTGACGCAGCATGGCATGCAGCTGGGCGTGGCGCTGCACCTGCCCATCGTCATGCTGGTGCTGATGCTGCGCAGCCAGCAGCGCCGCGAAAACATACGCCGCATCCAGGGCCTGGACCGGGTGGACCCGGCGACCGGCCTGATCAACGGCCACGTGTTCGCCGAACGCCTGATCCGCATGATCGCGCGCTCCGAACGGCTGCGTCACCAGAGCGCGGTGATGATCATCGACCTGGTCAATACCGAGCAGATCCAGCGTGACTTCGGGCGCAAAGCGGCCGACGAGCTGCCGCTGCGCGTGGCCGAGCGCCTGTTGTCCACCGCGCGCGAAATCGACAGCGCCGCACGACTGTCGGAGCGGCGCTTCGGCATGCTGGTGGAAGGCCCGTTCAACGCGGAAGACGCCGGCACGCTGGGGCCGCGCATCGTGGCGCGTTGCCTCATGCCCTACAAGGGCCTGCATGTAGATTGCGTGGCGCAGGTGCATGTGGCCTATGCGCTGGTGCCCCACCAGGGCTCCAATGCGCAGGGCCTGCTGACGCAGCTCGAAGAACGCCTGGCCGCCGCCTCCACCGACAGCAAGCGCGCGGTGTTCATGCTCGGGGAAGCGCAGCCCCTGCGGCCACCCCGGCGCGACCGGCCCAAGGCGGCCTGAGACGGTCCCGGCGCCTGCTCAGGCCTTGCCGGTCTTGGTCGCTTTCGGCGTGGCGGCTTGGTCGGTCACAAGCGGCGGCGCCACACCCATACCGGCCTTTGACACCGCGCGCGGATGCGCCGCGTCATACACCTTGGCCAGGTGCTGGAAGTCCAGCCGCGTGTAGACCTGCGTGGTCGTGATGTTGGCGTGGCCCAGCAATTCCTGCACGGCGCGCAGGTCGCCGCTGGACTGCAGCACGTGGCTGGCAAAGGAATGGCGCAGCATGTGCGGATGGACCGGCGTGGCCAGCCCGGCCTTCAATGAGCGCTGCTTCAGGCGCACGCGTATGTGCTGCGGCGTCAGGCGCGTGCCGCGCTCACTGACGAACAGGGCTTGGTCCTCGCGCGCCCAGGCGCCGCGCGCCGCGAGCCACTGCCGCAGCGACTGCAGCGCCGCAACCCCCACCGGCACGCTGCGCCGCTTGGAACCCTTGCCGAGCACATGGGCCTCGGCCGCATCGATGTCTATCCAGCCGCGCGCCTGGGCGCTGGCCTGCACGTCCAGCCCCACCAGCTCGCCGATGCGCAAGCCGCAGCCGTAGAGCAGCTCGGTGATGCACTGGTCGCGCAGCGCCAGCAAAGGGTCACCGTCGGTGACGTCGGCCTGGTAGGCGGCCAGTTGTACGGCCTCGTCCACGCTCAGGGCCTTGGGCAGGGGCTTGGCGGCCTTGGGCGCGCGCACGTCCTGCACCGGGTTGCCTTTGACCAGGCCCTCGCGGCCCAGCCAGGTGTAGAAGCCGCGCCAGCCCGAGAGGATGAGCGCGATGCCGCGGCCGCTGCGCCCCGCGCCGTGCATCTGCGCCACCCAGCGCCGCATGTGGATGTTCTGTACTTCGGTCAGCTGCACGCCAGCCTGCAGGGCGTTGGCCTCGAGTTTTTGCAGGTCCAGCGCATACAGCTCCACGGTGCGCAAGGCCAGGCGCTTTTCCACGCGCACGTGCTCGAGGTAGCGTTCGACCAGCGGGTGCGATGGCGGCACAGGCGCAGGCTCGGCGCCGCCGGTTTCAGGCGCGAGCGGGAACGTCTGCGCCATGGCCGTGGTGTTTACGCGGCCGCCACCTGCTGGGGCCGCAGGCGCGTCAGCGCCGCACTGGCGAGTTCGCCCAGGCGCTCGAGGAAGTCGGTGCCCATGCCGCTGTGGAAGCGCTCCGGATCGGGCGAGGCCAGCACCAGCAGGCCGGAAGCCTCCGCGCCCGGGGCAACGCGCAGCGGGATCATCGCCATCGACAGCGCCACGGCGGGTTCGGGCAGCCAGCCGGCGGCTTCAAAACCGGAGTTGACACCGCAATAGGGCGCGCCCAGCGAAGAGGCAAAGGCCTTGGCGTCCTCGCTCACGCCGGTGGCAAAACTTTCGTCGGAAAAAATGCCGTTCACGTCCCAGATCTTGATGGCCGCCTGGGGAATCAGGAACTCGGTGGTGATGCCCTCGACCACCGCGCCGGGCAGGTCGCGCGCCTGCGCGGCCTGCAGCAGCTTGCGCGTCCAGCGCTGCATCTTGTCGGCGATGCCCACGTTCTCCTGGCCATGGCGGATCATGTCGACCATGCGCGTCTCCAGGCCCTTGATTTTTTCGCGCAACATCAGCGCCTGGCGTTCCTGCAGGCTGACGGCGCGGTTGCCGTGGCCGCTGGACAGCTGCACCGAAGCCAGCAACTCGGCGTGGCGCTCGAAGAAGTCGGGCGTGTTGGCCAGGAAGTTGGCGATGTCGTCTTCGGTGATGGGATGTTCGGTTGGGTTCATGCTGGCATTGTCCTCAGTTTTGCGGCCCACGCAAAGGTCGCTGGTGGTTCGCGTTACATCCGCTTTGGCCGAAAGCGCTCAGATCGTGTCGGGAATCTCAATCTCGGACTCGAACACCGTGGTGGCCGGACCCGTCATCATGACGGGTGCATCGAGCTGCCCCGTCCATTCAATCGTGAGCTGGCCGCCGAGCGTCATCACGTCCACCCGCGTATCGAGCAGGCCCCAGCGTATGCCGGCCACCACCGCCGCGCAGGCGCCCGTGCCGCAGGCCAGGGTCTCGCCCACGCCGCGCTCATAGACACGCAGGCGTATCTGCCCGCGCGAGACCACCTGCATGAAGCCGGCGTTCACACGGCGCGGAAAGCGCGCATGGTTTTCGATCAGCGGACCAGTTTCCAGCACCGGCGCGGTATCGACGTCATTCACCAGTTGCACCGCATGCGGGTTGCCCATGGACAGCGCCGCAATGAAAGACGGTGCGGCCTGCCCTGCCAGCGCAAGCGGCCACTTCTCCCATGAACCCTCGGTGACGGGCGTGAGACCCGTCGCGTCAAACGGGACACGCACCGGCTCGAACACCGGCGCGCCCATGTCAACCGTCACGCGCCCATCGGCCTGCATGCGCGGCTCGATGATGCCGCTCAGGGTCTTGACCCTCACAACGTCCTTGCTCGTCAGCCCCTGCTCGCGCACAAAACGCACAAAACAGCGTGCGCCGTTGCCGCACTGTTCCACCTCGCCGCCGTCGGCGTTGTGGATCACGTATTCGAAATCAATGCCTTTTCCAGGCGACGGCCGCACCGTGAGGATCTGGTCGGCGCCCACGCCGAAGTGGCGGTCGGCGAGGAAACGGTATTGGGCGGTGGTCAGGCCCAAGGGGCCTCGGGTTTCGTCGAGCATGACGAAGTCGTTGCCGGCGCCTTGCATTTTGGTGAATCGGATTCGCATTGGGGGATTATCTGTGGTTCTGTTCGGCCGGGTCTTGCGCCGGCTGTCCGCGCTTCCTCTGTTCTCTTTGCTGAGGGTTGCTG
>NZ_JBFUBY010000229.1:0-6752 GCF_056405515.1 Polaromonas sp. P1_G2 | reverse complement strand
GAGACCCCGCCTGAACCGAGCACCGCAGGTTGCCCGTAGCGAAGCGAAGGGACGCAGCAACCAGGGTCGCCTTTTCTTTTGCTTACTTTTCTTTTGGCGAAGCAAAAGAAAAGTGAGTAGCTGCCGGGCTACCCCCGGCCAGCAACCCTAAGCAGAGGGCGAGGGCGCGCAAGCCGGCGCAAGACCCGGCCACGTCACCGCTACCTGGCTGCCAGCGCCTCGGCTTCCTGGCGCTGCCAACCCCCCCCCAGCGCCTTGAAAGCCGCGACCGCCGCCCGCGCGGATTCCGTTTGCGCCTGCGCCCGCAGATCGGAAGCCCGCAGCAGGTTCTCGTCAGCTTGCAGGACTTCAACGAAGCTGACGACCCCTTTCTGGTAGGCCGCGAACGAAGCCCCTCGCGCCCGCCCGAGCGAGTCCACACCCTGGGTGAGCAGGGCGGCCTGGTCCTCGCGTTTTACAAGGGACGAAAAAGCGTTTTCCACGTCTTCGGTCGCGCGCAGCACGGCAAGCCGGTAAGCGGCCAGCGCCTCGGCGTCCTGGCCCTTGGCCAGGTCGATCTGCGCGTTGATGCGGCCGAAATCGAACAGGCGCCAGCGAAGGCCCAGCACGCCGGCGGCCTGGCTTGAGCTGTTGGTGAACAGCCTGCCGCCGGGCACCGCCGTCGCGCTGCCGACCAGCCCGCTCAGCGAGAGCTTGGGGTAGTACTCGGCGATCGCCATGCCGATACGGGCGTTCGATGCGGCCAGGCGGCGTTCGGCGACGATCAGGTCGGGCCGGCGCCTGAGCAGATCGCCCGGTGAGCCGCTTGAGGCGATCTGCGGGGCGGCCGGGATAAGGGCGGAATTCGCCAGCTCATTCCGGTGCGTACCGGGCGAGCTGCCCAGCATCACGTCCAGCGCATTCATGGCCGTCTCCAGTCCTGTTTCGAGGACCGGCACCGACGCCCGCACCTGGGCCAGCGCGCCCTCGGCCTGCCGCAACTGAAGCTCGGCGGCCAGGCCTTTGCCGTAAAGCAGCTGGATGATGGAGAGCTGTTCCTGTTGCGTTTGCGCTTGCCTGCGCGCAAGCTCGACGCGGGTTTGCAGCCCGCGAATGCTGATGTAGATATCGGCCGTCTGCGCCGCCACCGCGAGGCGGACTGCCGCCGCGCCGGCCTCCGACGCCTGGTAGTCGGCGAGCGCTGCTTCCCGTCCGCGGCGCAGGCCACCGAACAGATCCAGCTCCCAGCTTGCGCCGAGATTGGCCTCATAAGCCCTGCCGTTGCGGTCGAAATTGGGCCGTGAATTCAGGACCTGCCCCAAAGGCGTTTCAAGCGACTGGTAGGCGCGCGTCCCCTGGGCGCTGAGGTTGCCGGAAGGCAGCAAGGCGGCATCGGCCGCCCCCAGCCCTGCGCGGGCCTGGGTGACGCGAGCGGACGCCTGCGCGAGGTCGAGGTTCTGCGCCAGGGCTAGCCTTACGAAGCGGGTGAGCTGTGGATCGCCAAAGCCTTCCCACCAGACGATGGCATCGGCGGCGGCGCTGGCCTGGCGCTGTTCAAGCGCCTTCTGGCCCAGGTAGCGGTCCGGCAGGGGCGTCTCGGGCCGGACATAATCGGGCCCGACAGCGCAACCCGCTGAGAGACTGGCGATGGCCAGGATGATGAGAGTGCGTTTGAGTAGCATGGGGCAGCTTCCGCGAGTGGAAAAAGGGAGTTTGGGGAGGAATTAAATGTGACTATATTACAATATGGTCACTCGTTGTGCAAATAGCTGGCAAGGGGTAAGCTGTGGACATGAGTAAAGAAAGCACCCATGCGGCTCCGGCCCGAGGCCCGGCCGACCACGATGTGCGGGACCAGATTGTTTTGGCCGCGACCCAGCACTTCCGCCTCTACGGCTACGAAAAAACCACGGTTTCCGACCTCGCCAAGGCCATCGGCTTTTCCAAGGCCTACATCTACAAGTTCTTCGAATCCAAGCAGGCCATCGGCGAACTGATCTGCGCGAATTGCCTGCGCGAGATCGAAACCGACGTCAGGGCCGCCGTCGATGCCGTCGACGGCCCGCCGGAGAAGCTGCGGCGCATGTTCAAGACCATCGTCGAGTCCAGCCTTCGCCTGTTCTTTGAAGACCGCAAGCTCTACGACATCGCGGCTTCCGCCGCCACCGGTCGCTGGGAAGCGGTGCGTGCCTTTGAAGGGCGCATCCAGGCCTTGCTACAGGATGTGCTGCGCCAGGGGCGGGAAACCGAGGAGTTCGAGCGCAAAACGCCACTCGACGAGACGGCCGCCGCGATCTACCTGGTGATGCGCCCCTACCTCAACCCGCTGCTCCTGCAGTACAGCTTTGATTACACCGAGGACGCGCCGGCGCAGCTGTCCAGCCTGGTGCTGCGAAGCTTGTCCCGCTGAATTTGCGCTACTTTGATTGTGACTATTGACAATATTGGTCACTAGTATCAAAATGAAATCCTGTCTGTTTTTGATGGGATTTCCATGCGCCGCCACCTCGTTTTCCTTGCTGTCCTGCCCGCACTGACGCTTGCCCTGGCCGCCTGCGGCGACAAAAAGCCTTCCGATCCCCGTAGCGAAACACCGCTGGTACGCGCCGCCACCATCCGGGACGCGGCCCTTGCGTCGCGTTCCTTCACCGGAACCGTCGCCGCGCGGGTGCAAAGCGACCTGGGCTTCCGGGTTTCCGGCAAAGTCCTCGAGCGCCTTGTCGATGCGGGGCAAAGCGTCAAGCGCGGGCAGCCCCTCATGCGCATAGACCCGGTTGACCTGAAGCTCGCGGCGCATGCCCAGCAGGAAGCGGTCGCGGCTGCCCGGGCACGGGCCCAGCAAACGGCCGAGGAAGAAGCCCGCTACCGCGACCTGCGCGGAACCGGCGCGATATCGGCTTCGGCCTACGACCAGGTCAAGGCCGCGGCGGATGCCGCCAAAGCCCAGCTCAATACGGCTGAAGCCCAGGCCGAAGTGGCGCGTAACGCCAGCCGTTATACGGAACTGGTGGCGGATGCCGACGGCGTCATCATGGAAACGCTGGCCGAACCCGGCCAGGTCGTCAACGCGGGGCAGGTCGTGCTGCGCCTGGCGCGTGCCGGACACCGTGAGGCCATCATCCAGTTGCCGGAAACCCTGCGCCCCGCGGTGGGTTCAAGCGCCACGGCCTCGCTTTTTGGCAGGGACGGCGCGCCCGTTCCGGCCAAGCTCAGGCAGCTCTCGGATGCCGCGGACAGGCTGACGCGCACCTTCGAGGCGCGCTATGTGCTGGAAGAGGATCTGGCCAACGCACCCCTGGGCACCACGGTCACCATCAATATCCCGGAGGCGAATGTGCCTGCCGCTGCACAAGGCGGCTTGTCGGTCCCGATCGCTTCCCTGTTCGATGCCGGCAAGGGGCCGGGCGTCTGGGTCATCCAGGGCGAGCCGGCCAAGGTTTCCTGGCGGCCGGTCACGGTCCAGCGGCTGGACGAAGACAGCGCGCGCATTGCGGGCGCCTTCAAGCAGGGTGACCGCATCGTCGCACTCGGCACGCACCTGCTGCGCGAAGGCGAACAGGTCCGGGTGGCGGGCGAAGCCGCCGTCGCCACCGCCGCTACCACCACCGGCCCGGGAGCGCGGCCATGAGCGAAGGCCGTTTCAACCTGTCGGCGCTCGCCGTGCGCGAGCGTTCCGTCACCTTGTTCCTGATCGGCCTGATCTCCCTGGCTGGCCTCGTGTCCTTCTTCAAGCTGGGCCGGGCCGAAGACCCGGCGTTCACGGTCAAGGTGATGACCGTCATCACCGCCTGGCCGGGCGCCACGGCGCAGGAAATGCAGGACCAGGTCGCCGAGAAACTGGAAAAGCGGCTGCAGGAATTGCGCTGGTACGACCGCAGCGAAACCTACACCCGGCCGGGCCTGGCCTTCACCACCCTGACCTTGCTGGACACCACACCGCCCTCGGAAGTGCAGGAGCAGTTCTACCAGGCGCGCAAGAAAGTCAGCGACGAAGCCGGCAACCTTCCGTCCGGCGTGATCGGGCCCATGGTCAACGACGAATACGCCGACGTCACCTTTGCCCTGTTCGCGCTCAAGGCCAAAGGCGAGCCGCAGCGCCTGCTGGTGCGTGATGCCGAGACGCTGCGCCAGCGCCTGCTGCGCGTGCCCGGCGTCAAGAAGGTCAACATCGTCGGCGAGCAGCCCGAACGCATTTTTATCGAGTTCTCGCATGCGCGCCTGGCGACGCTGGGCCTGAGCCCGCAGGACGTGTTCAGCGCGCTCAACAGCCAGAATGCCTTGACGCCCGCCGGCTCCGTGGAAACTCGGGGGCCGCAGGTCTTCATTCGCCTGGACGGCGCTTTCGATGAGCTGCAGAAGATCCGCGATACGCCGGTCGTGGCGCAGGGGCGCACCCTGAAACTGTCGGACATCGCCACCGTCAAGCGCGGCTATGAAGACCCTGCCACCTTCATGATCCGCAACGGCGGCGAAGCGGCGCTGCTGCTCGGCGTTGTCATGCGCGACGGCTGGAACGGGCTGGACTTGGGCAAGGCGCTGGACAAAGAACTCGCTGCGATCAACGCCGAGATGCCGCTCGGCATGGGCCTGAGCAAGGTCACCGACCAGTCCGTCAACATCAGCTCGGCCGTCGACGAGTTCATGGTCAAGTTCTTCGTCGCGCTGCTGGTGGTCATGGTCGTGTGTTTCGTGAGCATGGGCTGGCGCGTCGGCATCGTGGTCGCGGCGGCCGTGCCGCTGACGCTGGCGGCCGTCTTCATCGTAATGGCCGCGACCGGAAAAAACTTCGACCGCATCACGTTGGGCTCGCTGATCCTGGGACTGGGCCTGCTGGTGGACGACGCCATCATCGCCATCGAAATGATGGTGGTGAAGATGGAGGAGGGCTATAGCCGTACTGCCGCGTCCGCCTATGCCTGGAGCCACACCGCCGCGCCCATGCTCTCGGGCACGCTGGTCACGGCCGTCGGCTTCATGCCCAACGGCTTTGCCCGTTCCACCGCGGGCGAATACACCAGCAATATGTTCTGGATCGTCGGCATCGCGCTGATCGCCTCCTGGGTGGTCGCCGTGGTGTTCACGCCTTACCTGGGCGTCAAGCTGCTGCCCGAACTCAAAAAAGTCGAAGGCGGGCATGACGCGCTTTACGACACACCGCGCTACAACCGCTTTCGCCGGGTGCTCGCGCGCGTCATCGCCCGCAAGTGGCTGGTCGCCGCGACGGTGATGGGCCTTTTCACCGCGGCCGTTCTCGGCATGGCCATCGTCAAGAAACAGTTCTTCCCGATCTCCGACCGTCCCGAAGTGCTGGTCGAGGTGCAGATGCCGTATGGCACGGCCATCGTGCAGACCAGCGCCGCCGCGGCAAAAGTGGAAGCCTGGCTGGCAAAACAGCCGGAAGCGAAGATCGTCACCGCCTACGTAGGGCAGGGCGCGCCGCGCTTCTACCTGGCCATGGGGCCGGAACTGCCCGACCCTTCGTTCGCCAAGATCGTGGTCCGCACCGACAGCCAGGAGGAGCGCGTGGCCTTGAAGATGCGGCTGCGCACAGCGGTAGCTGAAGGCCTGGCTCCCGAGGCGCGTGTGCGCGTCACCCAGCTGGTGTTCGGCCCGTATTCGCCGTTCCCGGTCGCCTACCGGGTCACCGGGCCGGACCCGGACACGCTGCGCAAGATCGCGGCCGAGGTGCAGCAGGTCCTGGACGCCAGCCCCATGATGCGCACCGTCAACAACGACTGGGGCACACGCAACCCCACGCTGCACTTCACCTTGCAGCAGGACCGCCTGCAGGCCGTGGGCCTGAGCTCCAGCGCCGTGGCGCAGCAACTGCAATTCTTGCTGAGCGGTGTCCCGCTGACCGCCGTGCGCGAAGACATACGCACGGTACAGGTCGTGGCCCGTTCGGCCGGCGGCACCCGGCTGGACCCTGCCCGGATCGCGGACTTCACCTTGACCGGCGCCGCCGGGCAACGCATCCCGCTGTCGCAGGTGGGCAAGGTCGAGGTGCGCGCCGAAGAGCCGGTCATGCGCCGGCGCGACCGCATGCCGACCATCACCGTGCGCGGCGACATCGCCGAAGGCCTGCAGCCGCCCGATGTGTCCAGCGCCATCACCCCGCAGCTCAAGCCCATCATGGACAAGCTGCCCGGCGGCTACCGCATCGAAGAGGCCGGCGCCATCGAGGAGTCGGGCAGGGCGACCAAAGCCATATTGCCGCTGTTCCCCATCATGCTGGCGATCACGCTGCTCATCATCATTTTCCAGGTGCGCTCGATCTCCGCCATGGTTATGGTTTTCCTGACCAGCCCCCTGGGCCTGATCGGTGTGGTGCCCACATTGATCCTGTTCCAGCAACCCTTCGGCATCAATGCGCTGGTCGGCCTGATCGCGTTGTCGGGAATCCTGATGCGCAACACCCTGATCCTGATCGGGCAGATCCACCACAACGAGCAGGCGGGCCTGGACCCTTTCCGTGCGCTGGTCGAGGCCACCGTGCAGCGCTCGCGGCCCGTGATCCTGACCGCATTGGCGGCCATGCTGGCCTTTATCCCGCTGACGCATTCAGTCTTCTGGGGCACCCTGGCTTACACGCTGATAGGCGGCACCTTCGCCGGGACCGTCCTCACGCTGGTGTTCCTGCCGGCCATGTATTCCATCTGGTTCGGGATTCGCCCGGCGCCGGAAGCTGATCCGCGCTGATTTGCGCCTCCTCGCTATTTGCCTGTCGAAAGATCTGTCATGTCGAATTCCATCGTTGTTGTTGTGACCGGGGT
>NZ_JBFUBY010000228.1:0-6831 GCF_056405515.1 Polaromonas sp. P1_G2 | reverse complement strand
CCAACAACAAGGTGGGCAGCAGCGGTGTGCCGGGCAGCGTCACGGTGTCCAGCCTGGGCGCCGGCCTGCGTTATGTCTTGAGCCGCGATTTCAGCCTGAATGTGGACCTGGCGCGCGTGAACAACGCCGGCACCTCCCTCACGGAAAAACGGGGCGACTGGAATGCCCACCTGAGCGCCTCGCTGGCGTTCTGAAGAAGACGAAGAAGAACACAAGGTCCATCACCATGATCACCATGCATTCGAACCCGCACTCCAGTCCCCTTCGCCTCTCGCTGCTGGCCAGCGCCCTGTGGGTGGCCTGCGCCACGCAGGCCTTTGCCCAGGGCTTGCCGGCCGGCACCCTGCCGACGGGCTGGAACGTCACCTCGGGCAACGCGGCGATCACAAAAAACGGCAACACGCTGACCATCAACCAGACCAGCCAGCAGGCCATCGCGAATTTTGCGACCTTCAGCGTCGGCTCCAATGCGCTGGTCGACATCCACCAGATCAACAGCTCGGCCGCGCTGCTGGCCCGCGTCAACGGCGGCGACCCGTCGCTGATCCAGGGGCAAATCAGGGCCGACGGCGCCCTGTGGCTGATCAACCAGGCGGGCATCATGGTGGGGCCTGGCGCGCGCATCGACGTGGCGCGTTTCATCGCGAGTTCGCTGAACGTCAGTGACAGTGATTTCCTGGCCGGCCGCATGAACTTCAAGGGCACGGGCACACCGGGCGAAGTGCGCAATGAGGGCACTATCAACGCGGCCAGCGGCGGCAGCATCTACCTGGTGGGCGCCAATGTCGCCAATACCGGCAGCCTGAACGCGCCCCAGGGCGAGGTACTGCTGGCGGCGGGGCAAACCGTGCAACTGGTGGACACGGCAACGCCCGGCGTTTCCGTCGCCATCACCGGCACGCCGGGCGAAGTCCGCAACATGGGCCAGATCACGGCGGAAGCCGGCCGCATAGGCCTGGCGGCGGGCCTGGTGAGCAACAGCGGCACGATCAGCGCTTCCAGCGCGGTACGGGAAGGGGGCAGGATCTTTTTGCGCGCTTCGGGCGACGTCAAGACCTCGGCGATCTCCAGCATCAGCGCCAACGGCACGACCGGCGGCAATGTGGTGCTGATTGCCGAGAACGCGGCCTCCATTGACGGCCAGGTGTCGGCCACCGGCAGCGCGGGCCGCGGCGGCTATGTCGATACCTCGGGCAAAATTTCGCTGGACGTGGTCAACGTCCCGACGGTCGGCCAGGGCGGCGAATGGCACATAGACCCCTTCAACATCGAGATCGTGGCGGCCGGGCCGGATGCCGGCGTCGTGGGCACCAATGCCATCACATCCAATGAGACCGGCGCCCGTATCAACGCGGCGACCATCGTTGCCCAGCTCGATGCCGGCACGAATGTGAGCATCACCACGGGCACGGGCAACCCTGCCATGGACATGGCGCACGGCGACATCACGGTATCGGCTGCCATCAACAAGACCGCCGGGGGCGATGCCGCACTGACGCTGAACGCCAACAACAACATCATCATCAACGCGCCCATCACCAGCACCTCGAACAAGCTGGCCCTGAACCTGAACAGCAACTACCTGAACAACTATCCGGCGGACAACCACGCGGTACAGCTCAATGCCAACCTGGCGCTGAACGGTGGCGCGCTCACCGTGTCGCAAAGCGGGGGCAATGCCAACGGCACGCTCAATATCGTGGGCGGCACGACGACGCTGGCGGGCGGCTCGGCCATCAACGCCGCGGGCGTGAATGTGCAGGCCGGCGGCACGCTGGCCGGTGCCGGCACCCTGGCGCTGGGCGGTACCGGGACGCTGCTGAACAACGGCACCGTGTCACCGGGCACGGCAGGATCCGTCGGCACGCTGTCCGTCCAGGGCAAGTACACGCAGGGCAGCACTGGGGTGCTCAACATCAAGCTGGCGGCCACCGATAGCTTTGACAGGCTCGCCATCAGCAACACTGCCAGCCTGAACGGCCGGCTCAACGTCCGCGCGCTCAACGGCTTTGTGCCGCTTGCCGCGTCGTTTTACAACGTTGTGACGGCAACGGGTTCGGGCAGCGGCAGTTTCAGTACGGTCGATGCACCCAACATCACCTCCGCCGCCGGCACGGCGAACCTGGCCGTCAGCTACCCCGGCACAGGCACCGTTGCCCGCATCATGACAACCGCTTCCTCAGCGGACATCTGCTCGACCTCGCCCAATTCAATGCTCTGCCAGGTGCTGTCGGCCGCCGTCCCTGTCGCGGTCGCGGTCCAGCCCGCCACCACGGCGTCCACCACGGCGTCGAACATCATCGTCAGACAGCTCAGTCCCGGCGGGGCGCTGTTTATTTTCGAGGGTGAATCCACCCCCGAACAGGTCGCCGCCATGCCGGTTTCCATCCCGGCGGCCGGCAGTTCGGGTACTTCGTCGGCATCCGGCGATGACGCGAAAAAGAGCGATAAAAAAGAGGATCAGATGATCATTAAAACCGTTACCAAAACAGCACCGCCACCGCCAAAAACCTTCTGCAACTGAGGTGCATGACATGAAGCTGCCAACATTTTTCACTCCCCTGCTTCCCGCATGTGCGATGGCGATCGCGCTGCTGTTGCTGGCCCCACTTGCGCAGGCGCAGGTGGTCGGCACCGTCACCAAAGTATCCGGCCTGATGGTGGCCAAAAGCGCAGAGGGCCGCAGCCGGGTGCTGGCCGAAAACTCGCCGCTGCGCCAGGGCGATAGCGTCACCACCGGGCGCAACGCCTTCGCCCGCCTGGAGTTTGTGGACGGCGCGGCGATGGTGCTGCAGCCCGAGTCCCTGCTGGTGCTGACGCGCTACAGCTACGACGCCGGCAAACCCGAGCTCGACAAGGTAGAGCTGGAATTGACGCAAGGCGGCTTCAGCAGCACGGCCGGCGCGCTGGGAAAACGCAGCCCCGACGCCGCCGTGATCACCACCCCCGCGGGCAAGCTGCAGGGCAGCGCCAGCATGGAGGTTTCCCTCAGGCAGCCTTGAGCCGCCTGAGCCGCCTCCACAACCCCAACACAGCAGGAAATCCCATGAAAAAATTCATTTCAAGTTGCCTGGCCTTGCTGGCCGCACTGGTCTCCACCGCAGCCCTGGCGCAGCCCGCGCCACTGGGCATCCCCCGGTCCTCCCCCTCTCCCGCGCTGGCACCGGGGTTGTATGTGCACGTGATAGACGGCCTGGTCAACCTGAGCAACCAAGGCGGCACCACCAGTTTCGCGCCCGGCCAGTTTGGTTTCACGCCCACGATAACGCAGCCGCCAGCCCTCTTACCCAGAACGCCGCCTCTTATGCTCCCGCTGCCTGTGAGCTTCCAGGGCCCAAGCACTGGCAACGGTGCGACCGGCGGCAACAAGGCGGCCGCCATCGACTGCGTGGTGCGCTGAACCACGGGCGCAGCGCAGCCCGGCCCCTTCAAAGCCCCTGTTTCGCAAGGAACAGGGGCTTTTTTCATGCCCGCGGGAAGCGCCGGCCGCCCACAATGAGTACCTTGGTCGTACCGGGGAAGCCCTGCCCTGGCGACGTTGCGTATTGAGGGCTTTTCACTAAGAATCAGCTGGACAGGTCCGAACAACGGGGGGTTCTTATGAAGACAGTATTTCTGCTTCGCTCCAGTCCCAGCTCCAGCTCGATCCAACTCCGGTGGTTGCCGGCCGCCCTGGCCCTGCTGGCCGTCGCGATGCCGCAATGGGCCGAGGCCCAGGCCACGCTGGAAAAAATCAAGAGCCGCGGCCAGATCAACATCGGCTACCGCGCGCTGGCGGCGCCCTTCTCGTATCACCAGACGCCGGAAAAACCGCTGGGCTACAGCATCGAGTTCTGCAAACCCATGATCGAGCGCCTGCGCCAGGCCGCCGGCAACAAGAACCTGCCGGTGCGCTACATCGCCACCGAAGTGGACGCCCGCGTCCGCCTGCTGTCCGAAGGCAGCGTGGACCTGCTCTGCGAGAACGTGACCGACACGCCGGATCGCCGCGCGCGCATGGAATTTTCCACGCCGATTTTTGTCGACGCCATCCAAGTGGCCGTGCGCAACAAGGACATGGTCAGCACRCTGGAACAGCTGAAGGGCAAAAGCATCGTCGGCATTGACGGCAGCACCGTCGTGCCGGCCCTTGACCGCTATGCGCAGTCGCACGCGCTGCAGTGGCAACACGCCAAGGCCGTGAATCCCGATGCGGCGCTGGGGCAGTTGCAACTGGGCTGGGCGGCCGGTTATGCGCGCGACGGCGTGATGCTGGCGGCGCAGCTTGCGAGCCTGCCGGACGCGGGCAACTACACCATCCTGCCGGAGCGCCTGTCGGTGGAAACCATCGCCATCGGCTACCGCAAGGGCGAYGCCGCCATGGGCGAGCTGGTCAATGCCTCCATCAAGGAATCCATGCGCAGCGGCGCTGCCCAGGGCTGGTACGAGCAGTGGTTTTTAAAGCCGGCCAAACCCGGCGGCAAGCCGTTGTTCGCGGCCATGCCCCCGGAAATGAAAACGCTTTTTGACACCGCCAAGGCCAACTGACAGAAGCCGGGCAGACACCCCGGCGGCTCAAAACGCTACGGGTTTCCAAGCTGCCGGTGTCGCCGAAACAATGATGTAATGGCGCTCAAAATGCGCCGGCTCCCCCTCAACAGGGTGCCGGCAGCTCAATTAAAAAACAGGCCAGGAACGCCGATGCAAACGTCCCTCCGGATTCACCCCAGCGCCGCGTGCTAGGCCCGCGAATCCATGCCGCTTTCCGCCACCCCTGATTCCGACGCCCTGGCCTTGCTGCGCCAGGACCCGCTGTTTGCCGACCTGTCGGGCAGCCAGCTGGCGCGGCTTCTGGCCAGCCTGCACTGGGTGGAGTTCGCTGCGGGCGAGACGCTGTATGAACACGGCACGCCGGCCCGCTGCCTGTATCTGCTCCAGGCCGGCGCATTGCAGCTGAGCACGCCGGGCGGCCGCACGCTGGCCCTGGCCGGCATGCGCTGCGGCGAGGAAGCCGCCGGTGACACGGCGAACTACCTGTGCAGCGTGAGCGCCACCGCGCCGGTCAAGGCCTTGCAGCTCACGCGCGAAGCGCTGGCGGAACTCGCCGACAAGTCACCGTCGCTGCGCAGCCGCGCCCTGCTGGCGCTGATGGGCTATGTGGGCGGCGAGAACTTCCTCAAGCCGGCCAGGCCTGCCGCCCCCAAAACACCGAAGCCGATCTCGACGCGCGAGCTGGCCGGCTGGCTGGCCGTCATCGGCGTTCCACCCGCGATCTATTTCCTCTCCGGCATGGGCGGGCTGGTGGTGGAGGCCTCGCTGTTCCTGGCCATCCTGTCGGCCACGGTGCTGATGTGGCTGTTCAACCTGGCCGACGAGTTCGTGCCGCCGCTGGTGGCCATCACCGCGGTGCTGATCGTGGGCCTGGTGCCCTCCGAGGTCGCGCTGGCCGGCTTCTCGTCGCGCACGCTCACGACGCTGGTCGGGGTGTATGCGCTGGCGGCGGTGATCTCGGCCTCGGGCCTGAGCTACCGCTTCATGCTGTGGCTGCTGGTCAAGCTGCCCGACACGCCCTTCTGGCACCAGGCGGCGCTGCTGCTGTCGGGCTACCTGCTCTCGCCCATCATGCCCTCGGGCAATGCCCGGCTGTCGCTGGTGCTGCCTTTCTACCGCGACATGATCGACGGCCTGAATTTGCCGGCGCAGGGCAAGTCGGCGACGGCGCTGATGGCCGCGACCTTCTCGGGCGCCATGCTGTTTTCACCCATGCTGCTGACCAGCAAGTCCTCCAACCTGACGGCCTTCGGCATGCTGCCCCTGCAACTGCAGGACCAGTTCCAGGGCCTGTTCTGGTTTGCGGCGGCCGGCGTGGCCGCGCTGACCGTCACCGCCGCGCACCTGCTGGTGGTGCGCCTGTGTTTCGGCCGCACGGCACAGGCCGCCCTGCCCAAGGAAAGGCTCAAGCGCCAGCTGGATTTGCTGGGCCCCATCACCAAGCCCGAACAAGCCGCCCTGGCCGGCTTCCTGTTCTTCCTGGTGGGGGCCGGCAGCGCCGGCTGGCACCAGATCTCGCCGGCCTGGCTGGCCGCATTTTTGCTGGCCGGCTTGCTGCTGATGGGCTTGCTGAGCAAGAAAGACTTCCAGCAGAAGATCGACTGGCCCATGATTTTTTTCCTGCTCAGCCTGGACGGCCTGAGCCGCGCCATCAGCTACCTGGGCCTGGACACGGCGCTGGCCCACTCGGCCGGCGGCCTGTTCGATTTTGTCGGCGGCAGGATGGCCTGGTTCATCCCCGTGGCGCTGGTGGTCACGCTGCTGCTGCGCCTGGTGCTGCCGATCACCGCGGGCATGATCGTCGCCGCGGTGATCCTGATTCCCATCGGGCAGGCGCAGTTCATCAACCCCTGGGTGGTGGTCTTCCTGACCGCCATGTTCAGCGACATCTGGTTCCTGCCCTACCAGAGCTCGCAGTACCTCCAGGTGCAGGGCAGCGGGCTGGACCGCTATTACAAACACTCGGATTTCCTGCGCTATAACCACTGGATGAACCTCGCGCGCCTGCTGGCGGCCTATCTTTCGATTCCCTACTGGGAATGGCTGGGACTGGTATGAAGAGCGGAACGCTGGCCGCCCTCACGGCCGCGGCGCTGCTGGCCGCGCTGCTGCTGCTGGGCCTGTTCAACCTGTCCAAGCCGCGCATCCTGGTGCTGCACAGCTCGGAGCGCAGCTCCACCACCGTCGGCAAGATGGACGAAGGCATACGCCAGGCCCTGGACAGGAACCGGCAGCCGATGACGGTGCGCTGGCACTACCTGGGCATAGACACCCTGCCCGACGAAGACCACCGCCAGGACG
>NZ_JBFUBY010000227.1:0-11561 GCF_056405515.1 Polaromonas sp. P1_G2 | reverse complement strand
CTGGTGTTCTGCCTCATGGTGGGCACGGCCGCCTTGCCGCACATCCTGATGCGTTATTACACGGTGCCCAGCGTGCGCGAGGCGCGGCAGTCGGTCACCTGGTCGCKGTTTTTCATCTTTTTGCTGTATTTCACGGCGCCGGCGCTGGCTGTGCTGGTGAAGTATGAAATCTTCACGGTGCTGGTCGGCACGCGCTTTGACCAGCTTCCGTCCTGGGTCAATGCCTGGAGCCGGATCGACCCGGGCCTGCTGTCGGTGGCCGATATCAACCGCGACAACATCCTGCAGCTCAATGAAATGACCATAGGCGGCGACATCATCGTGCTGCTCACGCCCGAACTGGCGGGGCTTCCCTATGTGATTTCGGGCCTGGTGGCGGCCGGCGGGTTGGCGGCCGCGCTGTCGACCGCCGATGGCCTGCTATTGACGATTGCCAACGCGCTGGGCCACGACCTCTATTACAAGATGATCGATCCCAACGCCTCCACCGTGAGCCGGGTCACGGTGTCCAAGATACTGCTGCTCATCGTGGCCCTGCTGGCGGCCTATGTGGCGGCGCAAAAGCCGGCGGACATCCTGTTCCTGGTGTCGGCGGCGTTTTCCTTCGCCGCCGCCTCCTTCTTCCCGGCGCTCAGCCTGGGAATCTTCTGGAAGCGCGCCAACGGCATAGGGGCGGTGCTGGGCATGGTTTCCGGCCTGGGCGTGACCTCCTATTACATGTTCACCAACCAGCCCTGGCTACGCGCCACCTTCGGCATCACCTCGCCGGTGCAGCTGTGGTGGGGCATAGACCCGATTTCAGCCGGGCTTTTCGGCGTCCCGGTGGGTTTTGCGGTGATCGTGCTGGTCAGCCTGATCACCCGGCCCCCCAGCCAGAAAATCCAGGAATTGGTCGAATACATCCGCTACCCGGACCTAAAGAGGCTCTGAAACCCCGGAAAAAGCAGGCCAGCCATCCTTTTCGGCGCTTTTCAGGGCCTTTCCCCCCTCAAGTGGGAAGAGTCCGGCTCCTCCCCGTCTTTGTCAGCATGAGCCGCGGGACTGGCTTTGCCRGRCCRCAGGCGGGCGGCCCCCTCGGGGGGCAGCGACCCACACGAAGTGGGGGAGCGTGGGGGCATGCTATACTCTTGGGCTTCGCCTTGCTGCACCCTTAACGACGCTGGGGCAGCTTCAATCAACCACAAGGAGAGTTTATGCGTCACTATGAGATCGTCTTGCTGATCCACCCGGATCAAAGCGAGCAAGTCCCAGCCATGCTGGAACGTTACAAGGGCATGATCACCGCCGGCGGTGGAAAAGTGCACCGTGTTGAAGATTGGGGCCGCCGCCAGCTGGTGTACCTGATCCAGAAACTGGCCAAAGCCCACTACCTCTGCATCAACATCGAAGCCAGCCAGGCTGTGATGGAAGAAATTGAACACGCGTTCAAGTTCAACGATGCCGTGTTGCGCCACCTGACCGTGGTCAAGAAAAAGGCCGAAACCGGCCCATCCCTCATGATGCGCAATGTCGAGAGGGAAGAAGCCCGTAAAGCCCAACAGCAGGAGTATGCGGCTTAATTGCCACCATGCTGTTGAACGCCTCGCTGCCGCGCAGCTGCCATTGAGCAAAAGCCCGCAGTGAACCACGTTGAACTGACCGCATGTATCGCCGAGGCAAGTCCTCTTCGCTACACGCCCGCTGGAATTCCCGCCGCCAACTTCGTTCTCGAACACGAGTCCGAAGTCGTCGAAGCCGGAGTCACCAGGCAGGTCACGTTGACGGTCAGGGCGGTTGCCTTCGGAACGCTGGCTGAGCAATCAGCCAAATCTCCGCTAGGCCAGCCCTTCAGGTTCACCGGTTTCCTCATCAATGCGCGCACCAGCAAAGGCGTTGTTTTCCACATTCAAGCTCTGCACAAGGTAGAGCAAGTACCGAACCCCATTTAAGGAGTCCATCATGGCCGGACCAAAACGTTTCAACAAAGACAAGCGCCCCAAGCGCAATACCCAATCCCTGCTGTTCAAGCGCAAGCGCTTYTGCCGCTTCACCGCTGCCGGCGTTGAAGAAATCGATTACAAGGACATCGACACCTTGCGCGATTTCGTCGCCGAAAACGGAAAAATCATCCCCGCCCGCCTGACCGGCACGCGCGCGATTTTCCAGCGCCAGATCAACACCGCCGTCAAGCGCGCTCGCTTCCTCGCGATGCTGCCTTACAGCGACCAGCACCGTAGCCTGTAAGGAGCGCGACCATGCAAATCATTCTGCTCGACAAAGTCGTGAACCTCGGCAACCTCGGCGAAATCGTCAAGGTCAAAGACGGCTATGCACGCAACTTCCTGATCCCTTCGGGCCGCGCACGCCGCGCCACCGAAGCCAACAAGGCCGAATTCGAAGCCAAGCGCGTCGAACTCGAAAAGGCTGCGGCCGCCAAGCTGGCCGAGATGCAAGCCCAGGGCGAAAAGCTGGGCGGCACCACCGTCAAGCTCACGCAAAAAGCCGGTGTTGACGGCCGCCTGTTCGGTTCCGTCACCAACCACGACATCTCGGCTGAGCTGACCAAGCAGGGCTTCCCTGTCCTGAAGTCGCAGATCCGCATGCCTAACGGCCCGCTGAAGATCGTTGGCGATCACGCTGTGACCGTGGCGCTGCACACCGACGTGGCTGTGGACATCACCGTCACCGTGTACGGCGAAACCGCTTAAGCGTTTTCTCCCTCACTCAAAAAGCCGCTCGCCGAGCGGCTTTTTTCATGGCCGGCCGCCGGCGCCGGCTGTGCACATCTTCCCGCCGTATTTCCACCCGATTTCCCCTGGTTATCCACAGCCTTATCCCGCGGTGTTTTGCGCTCCCGGCGTACCATTCACCCTCTCCCAAGGAAACCCATGTCCGCCGTACTTTCCACCTATGACGATCCCGGCTACAGCCCCGACCGCCAGATCGCCCAGCTGCGCATCCCGCCGCATTCCATCGAGGGCGAATCCAGTGTCCTGGGGGGCTTGCTGCTCGACAACGGCGCCTGGGACCGGGTGGGCGACCTGTTGGTTGACGAGGACTTCTACCGTTCCGAACACAAGCTGATTTATGGCGCCATAGGCGCGCTGATCAACGCCACCAAGCCGGCCGACATCATCACCGTCTACGAATACCTGCAGAACCAGGGCAAGGCCGATGAGGTAGGGGGCCTGAGCTATTTGAATTCACTTGCGCAGTACGTACCGAGCGCCAGCAACATCCGCCGTTATGCGGAAATCGTGCGCGAGCGCTCCATCCTGCGCAAGCTGGTCTCGGCATCCGACGAAATCGCCACCAACGCCTTCAACCCGCAGGGCAAGGACGTCGCCACCATCCTCGACGAAGCCGAGCAGAAGATCTTCAAGATCGGCGAGCAGGGTTCACGCATGAAGGAAGGTTTCCAGAGCATGGACACGCTGGTCGTGAGCCTGCTGGACCGCGTGACCGAGATGGCCGAAAACCCGCAGGACGTCACCGGCGTACCCACGGGTTTCAGGGACCTCGACCAGATGACCTCYGGCTTCCAGGCCGGCGACCTGGTGATCCTGGCGGCGCGCCCGTCCATGGGCAAGACCGCGCTGGCCATCAACATCGCCGAGCATGTTGCGCTCAACGAAGGCCTGCCGGTAGCGGTGTTTTCCATGGAAATGGGCGCCTCCCAGCTCGCCGTGCGTATCGTCGGCTCTATCGGCCGCATCGACCAAACCCATTTGCGCACCGGCGGCCTGACCGACGAAGAGTGGCCGCGCCTGACAGAAGCGATTGAAAAGCTGCGCACCGTTTCGCTGCACATTGATGAAACGCCAGGCCTCACCGTGAGCGAGCTACGCGCCAATGCCCGGCGCCTGGCTCGGCAGTGCGGCAAGCTCGGCCTTATCGTGGTCGACTATTTGCAGCTCATGAGCGTGTCCGGCGGCATGGCCGACGAGAACCGCGCCACCGCCGTTGGTGAAATCTCGCGCGGCCTGAAGATGCTGGCCAAGGAATTGCAGTGCCCGGTGATTGCCCTGTCGCAGCTCAGCCGCGGCGTCGAGTCGCGCACCGACAAGCGCCCCATGATGAGCGACCTGCGCGAATCCGGCGCCATCGAGCAGGACGCCGACATCATCATGTTCATCTACCGCGACGAGTACTACACCAAAGAGGCTTGCAAGGAGCCCGGCGTCGCCGAGGTCATCATCAGCAAGCAGCGTAACGGCCCCACGGGCACGGTGAAACTGGCCTTCATCAACCGCATCACCAAATTCGAAAGCCTGGCGCATGGAGCATCGGGAGATTTCTAGCATTTTCTGACGGCCGTCAAGGCGCAACGCCCGCTTCAGCGGGCGTGCGCCTTTTTTTGCGTATGACCGTTACCGGCCCGGCGGAATGCATCGGTGCCGGTGTCGGGGCTTGCGTGGGCCTGGCCGCAGACAAGTGCTCGGCGCTGCCGATGGCGGCGTCCACGTCGGCATGGTTCAAGCGCTGGACCACGGAACCRTTGACCTGCAGATAACAGCCGTCGCGCGTGATGGCCAAAAAGCCGAACTCCATTCCGCGGTGGACCGTTCCGATCACGCGGTAGTAGTCAACCGGTGGAATCGCCCAGGGTGCCCTCAGGATTTTGTGCAGGCGAACCGTGAGGCGTTCATTCATGCCGCTTCCTCTCTGGACGGCGTGCTGGATGGCACCAGGCCCATCGGACGCGGCGGCTGACGCCCGCGATATTTTTCTCGGTCGCGATTTTCTGCATCGTTCTCCCCTCCAGACTTTGATCTCGCTCGGTGCGGCCTGCGCGGTCTATGTGTCGTTGCTCTTGCCGCGACTCATCGCGCTGCTTGCTGAGCGCTTATGAAGACGTTGAAAGGTATTCGAGTTCATCAAGCAAGTTCGCGCGAATTGTCTGCGCGCGGTAAATGTTTGTCGGATTTCCTGAAGCTCGCTCTTTTCGATCTGTTCTTTGCCGCCAAGACTGGCTAGCATCCGCCGGGACGGCAAGGCGTGATCAACGTTCGTCTGGATGCAAAGCTTGTTTCGTCCGGCCGTTTCGCCGGCACCTGAGCCGTCGCTTGAAGTGTGAAGTTGTTAACCAACCTATAAGGAAAATTCTTATGACTACCACCTCGAACAACGCGGAAGCCCATGCCCTGCCGCGTAACCTGACGTCCAATTTCAAAGGGGACGTGCACTCACTCAACCAGAAGGTCGTGGAAGGCCGCATTCTTGAAACCGCCATTGCCCAGCTCGCTGGCCGCCCGGGGTTCAACCCCGCCGCGATCAGCATCGTGTTCGGCCTGAAGTGGTAACTGCCGGCTAGCCGCCGCGGGGTGCGTGAGTCCGTCTCGCGTGCCCCGTCCCGGCCCCGGCTCCATCTTTACTTTCACCATGTTTCGCTCGGCCATCGTCAAGCTGACCGCAGTGTGCGACATCGATTGCACCTACTGCTATATGTTCAATCAGGCGGACCAGACCTTCAAGCGCATGCCGGCCCGCATGCCGCTGCATACCGCCTTGCGCCTGCTGGACCGCATCTGCGACTACCACCCACCGGGCGAGCCCGAACCCTTCTCTATCGTCTTGCACGGCGGTGAGCCCATGCTCTGGCCAGATGCCAGCTTTGCCGCGCTGCTTTCAGAGGTCGGCCGGCGCCGCGACCAGGGGTGGAATCTCGATATCGCTGTGCAGACCAACCTGGTGCAGCCGATCAACCCGGAATCGCGCGTGCTGTTTCGTGAGCACCGGGTGTCGCTCGGCGTCAGCCTCGACGGCCCGCGCGAGGTGAACGACGCCGCGCGCGTTGACAAGCGCGGCCGCGGCACTTATGAGCGCGTCATGGCCAACGTCAATCGCATGCTGGATGACGGTGACGGCGCCTTGATAGGTGGTTTCCTTTCGGTGGCCAACCCTTCGTTGTCGCCGCCCGACTTCCTCGCCTGGGTGCGCAGCCTGCCGGTTCCAAAAGTCGATGTGTTGTGGCCCATCGAATTCAATTGGCGGAACCCTCCATGGCCGCTGGGCGCTTCGCGCGCTTATGCCGCCGAGCCACGCTACGGCGCCTGGTTTGCGGATCTGTTCCGCGCCTGGTGGGCACTGGATGATCCGGGCCTCACCATACGGCTCTTCAACAATCTGCTGCACGTCGCGCTGGGAGGGCAGGGCCATATCGATGCCTTGGTGAACGATAGCTACAACATGTTCGTCGTCAACACCGACGGCAGCTACGAATACCCCGACTATCTGCGCGTGGCGGGCGACGGCTCGGCCAGCACGCCTTTTCATATTGACACGGACGGCATTGCCGTGCTGGCCGGTGACCCGCTGTTCGCCCGGCTGCTCGACCTGCGCGCCGAACTTCCCGCGAAGTGCGGAGGCTGCCGCCATCGCCGGGTCTGCGGTGGTGGTTTCCTGCCCGGCCGCAGCGACGCCAGCGACGGCATCTCGTCGCGCGAATCCGTGCTGTGCGCGGACCAGATGCATTTTTTTGACACCGCCCTCGGCCTCATCGAATCCTCACTTCAACAGCGAGATACCCATGCCCACAGTGACCCAGCAAGTATCGCCGCAGGCCTCCAGGCCTGAGCTGCAGTCCGCCGATTTCGTCGAACTCGCGCTGATGCCGGACGCCGTCATCACGGCCGAACTGGTCGGCGCTTCGGCATTCGATCGCCTGGATGACTTCCGGGTCCTGGCCGACATCGTGCGGACTTCACCGGCGCTGGCCGCGCACCGCGAACGTTGGGAACAGGCTGCGGCCGACCTCGAAGCGCTGTTGGTGCATGAGCTGTTGATGGCGCGCGATGGCCGCATAGAAACCTGGGATTGCGCCAGCAGCGTCGAGCTGCCGGCCGGCTACCCGGACGGCGGCTGGCAATGCAGGCGCAAAGGGGCATGGGTGCAACTGAGCCGCCCGAGCTCGGGCGTCCAGACGCTGAGCTCATGCCTTGTCCCGACGGAGGCGGTGCTGCCGCGATCCAACATCGTGGTCCGCAACGACTTGCCGGGCCTGCGGGTGTCGCTCGACGAGACACGCACACCCGAGCGCGGCAGTGCCGTGCGCGAGCAGGAAATCGACGCGCGCGAGCGTTCTTACCCACAGGGCCGCCATCGCCCCGTCGTTGAAGCGGCGCAAGCCCTGCTGTCGGCCTGGCCTGAGGAGTACGAAGACTGGCGCTGCATGATGCGTGTCGTGGTGCCGCGCCTGCCGCCGCCAGGCTGGCAGATGGAGGGATTCACGATCTCATCCATGCAGGGCGCGGCATGGATCCACCCGTCCAGCACCCTGCGCACCCTCGAGAGCCTGGTGCATGAGCACAGCCACATCAAGCTGCGCTACGTCGAGGAGGCCGTTCCGCTGCTGCAAGCCGGGCAGACCCGCGCGCGCTTTCGCGTCGGCTGGCGCACCGATCCGCGCCCGGTGGTCGGAATCTTCGAGGGAGTGTATGTGCACCTGCACTGCGTCATGGCGCTAGTGCGTTACCTCGAGGCCAACGGCCTTGATGCCGCGGAGCGGTGCGAAGCCGCCGCCCGCCTGAACGAGTTGCGGGCCCAGGCGCGCGAAGGATTTGAACTCTTGCGCGGGCACGCGCACTTCACCGAGGCAGGGCAGGGCTTTCTGCACTGGGCCGAGGCCGTCTTGCGCGACGCCTGACCGGCCGGCCCTCGGGCCTTGGGGGCTCAAGGCCGGATCAGAGGGAAGGGCTGCTCAGCGCACGCACTCRAAGCCGTACTGGCCTTCGGCCGGCTTGGTGATCAGCCGGGCATGCTGGCCGCCGCGCTTCTGGCACTGGGTTTCGGCGATCTCCGAGGCGTCCGCGAGCTGCGAAGGGCGGCCTTTGACGATGATCAGTTTTTCGGTATTGCTGAGCAGCTCGGCGGCGCAACCGGAGAGCAGGGCGGCGGCCAGCAGCAGAAAAGACAACAGGTACGGGTTTTTCATAAGAATTTCCTTGATGGGAATAATGTAATCGGTGCTCCCGGTATGCCATGCTATGCGTTGGTGCGATGCGTGCCTGGATAATGGATACCAAACAAGAAGGAGGGGCCACGATGTTGCGTTTGACCTTGCTGGTTGTCGGCGTTCTGGGGGCGAGTTTGTACAACCTGGCATGGGCCGGTGAAAACCTGCGTACGTTTTCATCCGAGTTGTTGGCTTTTGAAAGCCGGCAGGTGTTGCTGCCGGAGCCGCCCGTCAAATACTCGGATCCTGCGAACGGCACGAGTTTGCGCAAACTGCTGGATCCTGCCCGGGCATCAGGCATTGTCGACGAGTACTTCGATGGACTGGCAAAAAACGCCGCCGAGCCCGAAGTCCCCAAACTGATACAGCCCCTGCTGGCGCGCTACGAAAAAGCGTTTGCCGCCAATCCTCGAGCCTATGAAGAAGAGTATCTGGACGCGCTCAATTGGAGCGTGCTGGTGGTGGATCGCGGTGCCCGAAAAAGTGCCCAAACACTCTTACCCGCATCCGCGTCCGCTGCTTCAAGCGAGGAGCAGGAAGCAATCCAGAAGCTAGTCGAAAGCCTCAAGGGCTTGACGAACACCATGTTGGGACTTCTGGCCCAAAGCATTCGGGACAAAGTCACCAAGGGCATGTTCAGCCCTGCGGGGGCAAAACGCGCGCTGGAGATGGCCGACCGGCTTAACCCGCCAGTTAAAGGTGTTGCCATTGCTGCGCCTGACGCTCCGGCCCAGATGCGCACGCGCAGTGTCGCGAGCGGCGAAGAGGTTTATCGCGCGCAGTGCGTGGCCTGCCATGCCACCGGCGCCGCGGGCGCGCCGCGGCAGGGCGACGTCACCGCCTGGGCGCCGCGTATCCGTTCGGGCTTGGCGTCCATGCTTCAGTCCACTGTCAAGGGCAAGGGTGCCATGGGTGCCCAGGCGGGTGGCGACTTTCAGGAGCTTGAGCTAGCCAGGGCGGTAGCCTATCTGGCCAACACCGCAGGGGGTAAATTCGCGGAGCCGCCGCTGCCCGCCGGGCATCCCGGTACTGTCAGCTTCAAGCTGACTCCGCCAAGAACCGCCATTCCCCGACCCCCAGCGGTTCCCTATTACGCGATGAATGCGAGCCAGAAAATGGGGCTGGGTGAGCGCACCTACCAGGCCAACTGCGCCGCCTGCCATCAGGCCAATGGCCGTGGAGCCGGGCCCATTCCAGACCTGGGCAATGCCTCCACGCTCGCCAAAAACGACAGCGCCATCGGAATCATGCTGAATGGCTCAAAAACCGGCGGCATGCCCAGCTGGACCATGCTGCCCAACGAAGAAATCGCCGAGGTCATTAACTACGTGCGTTTCAAATTCACCAGCCATCTGGTTGAATTCGTGACGCCTGAAGAGGTTCAAGCCCGTCGCAGGTAGAAGGGTGATCAGCATTCAACGAGAGAAGGTACGCTTGAAGCTGATGAGCGAATGGCTTTACGGTAGCCCGAGGGCCTTGTACACCCGAAGCGCTCCGTAGGCGTCATTGGCCGCGTAGACGATTTGCGCTTCCGTGAGTCGTTCATTGGCCCAGTTGGAGGTCGCCGCTTTTTTGGATTTGAGGAAGCGCTTGTTGAACACCACGGCCACGGCGCCGCGCACGCCCATGTCCTTGCGGTAGCCGCGCTCCCGGAACACCACGTTCAGGTCCAGCACGCCCTGCAGGTCCACGCCCAGCTTGCGGATGATGCGGCGCTGGTCGTCGCCCAGGCCGAAGCCGGCTTTGATGACGGCGGGTGAACTGAGCACCAGGCCGACGGCGCGGCGGCATTCCGCGTCTTCGAGCTGAAAGATCCAGGCCTTGTCCAGGGCCGAGAGCTGCACGATGTGCGGGCCTTCGGAGGCTTCGTTTTTGGCGAAGGTGGGTTTGGATTCGGTATCAAAGCCCAGCACGGTGGCGCCCGTGAGATCCTTGAGCGCCTGGGCTGCCCGCTCGGGCGTGGAGACCACCTCGATCTGGTCCAGGCCCAGCCGCTCGAAGGGCCCCAGCAGGGCAATGGCTTCCTTGTCGGGGGTGGGATAGCGCTCGGTCATAGGGTTCCATGCAAAAGGGAAGTGGGCTACGGGAAAAGGGAAGGTGCAAAAAAACCGCGGTGGCGGGCTCCAGAGCTTACAGTCCAAGGTAGCGCATTACACCGGACAGCCCGCACCACCCACATCATGGCAGCAGCCCAAAGCATCACCACCGAGCACTACAAGCTCTTTCCGTCGCCGCGCAACCGGCACCGCACGATTTTCCTGCACCAGGTATTTGTGCCGCATTCTTTCATGCTCATCGACCTGGAAAGCTATCGGTTCAAGGGCAAGTACAGCCTGTTCGGCGCCTGCCGGCTGGCCGACATGCGCATGGGCCAGCTGGTCACGCTGGAATTGCCCGAGGACGAGGCCACCTTCAACGCGAAATTCGTGCCGGACTGAACCACATCGGGTCCTAGCGAATGCCGCCGACGCCGCGCAGCATTTCATGTACGTCGTGCGTCATCATGGCCAGGAAGACGGCCAGCGCCAGGTAATAAAAGCCGTATTCAAAGCGCGTGGCAGCGCTGACCGCGTAATAGGTCTTGGCCTCCTCGCTGTCCGACTTGTAGCGTATCGCCTTGAGCAGTTGCGGCGAGGCCAGCAGCGCCATCAGGATCAGCATGGGACTGGGCCGCCAGAAGAACAGCGCCACCAGCACCGGCACCCCCAGGAACCAGATACGCGGCGACAGCACCGCGGTAATGCGCCCGCCGTCAAACGGCGACAGTGGAATCAGGTTGAAGAGGTTCAGGAAGAAACCGGAATAAGCGATCGCCAGCAGCAGATTGCTGTCCTGGTCGCGCGCGAGGAAGTAGCACGCCAGCGCTCCCACGGTGCCCAGCAGCGGGCCACCCAGGCCGACGTAGGCCTCGGTTTCCGCGTCATGCGGCATGTCCTTGAGCTCCACCCAGGCGCCCACAAAAGGGATGAAGGTGGGCGCACCCACATTCAGGCCGCGCTGGCGGGCGGCGATGTAGTGGCCCATCTCATGCACGAACAGCAGCAGCACAAAGCCCACCGCATAGCGCCAGCCGAACAGCCATGCGTAGGCGAAGACCGAGACCAGCATGCTGCCGCCCGTCAGCAACAGCTTGCCGAACTTGGCGCCGGTAAAAAGCAGCAGCAGGAGCTTGGTCATGCCGGGCTGCCGCTATCAGGCTTTGGGTGGCGCGGGCGGCGCCCCGCCGCCCMGCGCGGCGGGCACGGTGTCTTGTTCGGCCCGGCTGGGCATGGACACCGGCACGGGCTCAGCAGCCGGCTTGCGCTTGAAATACTTCAGGAACACCGTGCCGAACCCGGCCACGGCCAGGAAGATCACCTTCGCGAACTTGGCGAAAAACAGCGCCGCCACCKCGAAAAAGCCCAGCTTTTTTGCGGCCACGCCCAGTACCAGCGCGGCCAGGCCGTACTCGGCGACCTTGTCGGTCTTGGAGTTGAAGTCGGCGTAGCGCTTGCCCTCGTCATATTGCAGCGCCGCCAGCAACTCCGCCGCGGCGGGCTTGTCCTTGGGCAGGTCGTTCAGCGCCGTGACCAGGTTCATGCTGAAGTAGCCTTCGCGGCCCAGCGCATAGGTGTTGTAGTTCACGCCC